>JBCDIY010000056.1:0-7426 GCA_038748435.1 Pseudomonadota bacterium
ACTCAAAATTGCCCGTCAAGACAACCATTAACCATATATGAATTAAAAATATTATACATTTAAGCATTTAAGCATTTAAGAGGCTAGATTGACTTATGAGTAATATCTATTAGGATTAAATTGAAAATAAAAATAAATTGCGTTCTGTATCTGTTCTAAAATTAGTCAATAAAATCGATAAGGATATCTCATGAAAAAATTACTTATTCTTTTGTTATTGCCATTAGTCTTAGCGTTTACTGGTTGTGAACAAAAAGGCCCAGCAGAAAAAGCAGGTGCAAAAATTGATAAAGCTGCTGAGCAAATGAAAGCCAAAGCACAACAAGCTGGTGAAGAAATTCAGCAAGGTGCACAAACAGCAAAACAAAAAATGCAAGATACGGCTGAAAAACTAAAAAACAAACTAAACAATAATAACGATAATGGTAACGGCAATGGTGATGATAATGGTGACAATAACAATAACGAAGCGAATTAACTGCTAGTATTGTTCACTTCTAGTAACTCTTTTGCATGTGCGAGCGTTGCATCAGTGATACGCTCGCCCGAAATCATACGCGCAATTTCTTGAATTTTATCCATCGTAGAAAGTTGTTGCAAAATGACTTGCGTATTATTTTTTTTGGTTATTTTAGCAACGCACATATGAAATTGCGCACAAACGGCAACCTGAGCCAAATGGGTAATACATAACACTTGCACCGATTGGCCTAAAGTTTGCAATAATTTGCCAACACGCTCAGCAATTTGACCACCGATACCGACATCAACTTCATCAAAGATTAATGTTGGTGTCGCACTTGTCTTTGCGGTAATCACTTGTATTGCTAAACTGACACGCGACAACTCACCCCCAGAAGCAATTTTTGCCAAACTTGCTAATTTATTGCCTGGGTTTGCTTGAAATAAAAATTCCACTTTATCAAAACCGTGGCCACTGATATTTGCCTCATCTGTAATGACTTGAATTTGACACTTGGCGGCTTTCATACCGACCAAGCGTAGATTTTTCTCAATTGCAGTACTTAATTTTTTTGCTTGCTGTTGCCGCAACTGGCTCAAGGCACTGGCTTTATCTTTATAACACGTTAATGCCTGGGTAATTTTGCCATCGATCATATCTAGTAAAGTTTGCTTTTCTTCTAATGCAACTAAGTCTTGTTGTAATTGCGCTTGTTGCTCCAATAAATCTTCTGCTTCTACCTGATGCTTGCGGGCTAAATCATAAATTTTAACTAATTTTGCTTCAACTTGAATTAATGCTTGTGGATCATTTTGAATTTGTTGTTGTAATGCATTAATTTCTGTTGCAGCTTCTTGCAAATTGACACTGACTGTTTCCAACAAATTTGCAAGGTTATCATTAACTACCGTTAAATTATTAATTTCGGTTAAACTTCTTTCTGCATTAGGTAACGCTTGAATTTGTTGTTGTAAAATTGCATCGACTTGCTGGGTCAAATTTAGAATCCTATCAGCATTTGCCAATTGCTTTTGTTGGTTATTTAATTGCGTGACTTCACCAGGTTGTAAATCGAGTTGATCAATTTCAGCAATTTGATACTGCAAATAATCTTTTTGTTTAAAATAATCCAAATTATTTTCTAGCAGTGCTTGCTTTTGTTGCATAAGCTGACGGTAATTTTGATAAGCTTGCTGAACGGCTTGAGCTGATTCAGTTGCGTGTGCATACTCATCTAACATTTCACGTTGATAGTCGCGTTGTAACAGTTTTTGCTGAGCATGTTGTCCATGAATTTGCACTAACATTTGCCCTAATTGATTTAACGTTGCTAACGTACAAGGCTTATCGTTGATGAAGCAACGGCTGCGAGCATTACTGGTAATCGCGCGACGCAGAATACAAGTGTCAGTTTGGTGTAAATCATTTTCTTTTAACCAATGAACCACTTTAGGCAATTTGCTTAGATCAAATTCGGCGATTATATTTGCGCTAGTGGCATTTCCTCTTACTTGTCCTGCATCCGCGCGCTGACCTAAAGCCAAACTTAACGCATCGATCAAAATAGATTTACCTGCTCCAGTTTCGCCAGTCAGTACGGTCATGTTGGGGTTAAAATCTATGGCTAAATTTTCAACCAAAACAAAATTATTAATAGATAAGTGGATTAACATGGCGCTTTAATTAATATTCCTTACAATTTTTTCTGCCAATGCAATTTTGATCTTAAAGTTTCATAATAATTGTAATCACACGGATGTAATAAAGTTAATTGCTTAGGATATTTTTTTACAACTAAACTATCACCAGGATGAATAGCAACGCGTTGCTTGCCATCACAACTCACGCGTGGCGACATTTCATTGTCTTCACTGACATGTAATTGCACGACACTATCGCCGGCAACGACAATTGGTCGATTACTCAATGAATGCGAGAACATCGGTACCATAACGATGGCATCTAATTTAGGATGTAAAATTGGCCCACCACCTGATAATGCATATGCTGTAGAACCGGTTGGCGTTGCTATAATTTGACCATCAGCGCGCTGGCTACACATCAATTGTTCATTAATGTAAATTTCAAACTCTATCATATGCGAATATTCGCCCGGCAATAAAACCACTTCATTCAGAGCGATTTCTTGATGGAGTAATGTATCATCATGATAAACACCGGCCTGCAATAAAAACCGCTGCTCTTGAAAGTAATCTCCCGCTAATACATCTTGAAGTTTAGTTTTTAATTCATTCGGGTGAATATCCGTCAAAAAGCCAAGACGACCTCGATTTATCCCCAACACTGGCGTGCCAGAATCGACCACAGCATGTGCAGCGTTGATCAAACTACCATCACCACCGACGACGATAATAAGATCATTTTCTGCGCCAATCTTTTGCTTAGACATGACTGGTGCAGACAGTTGCGGTAAAGTGCTCGCTGTCTCGGCCTCAACCAAAACCTCATAACCTGTCTCAGACAGCATATTGACTAGCATTAATACCGTATCAACCGTTTCTGGCGTCGTACGTTGCCTACCAATAATGCCGATGCGTTTAAATCCTTTTTTCATTTCTTAAACCTAGTTAACTATAATTTCTTGATTTTATCACATATAAATCTAACGAAAAATGCATCTGCCTACTTTTGTACACGTAAAAACCTCTTTATATCTAATAAAGTAAGTTTATCGCATTTATATAAAAAATTTGCTTTTCTAGCTGGACAAAATTAAGCTATTAACCTTGAAAGATAGTGAAAAAGCCCCCAGATATGTATGAGGTTTTTGCATAAATGGGATCTGTCATTCCTGTGCAGGCGGCGTTGTTGCATAAATTAGTTCTGTCATCCCCGCGTAGGCGGGGATCCAGGGTGTAGAGCTGAATTCCAAAAATTTACTAATGGAGATGATATATGCCTGATAAAAAGTCAGACAAACACAAGATTAAAAAAGATTGGGAAACTATTGCCAACGAGGACAATAATGATGAAATCCCTATCGATTTTATCGATGAAAATAATGCCACAGCGGGTCAAATTGATGATGAAGACAGTGATGGAGGTGAAACAAGCGCCAACCCTCAAGCTGCAATCGGTCACCCAAATTATGAGGAACTAGAAGCTACGCTTACCAAAACCGAGCAAGAAAAGCAGAAATATTACGACGAAGTACTACGATTACATGCTGAAATCGCTAATATCCAAAAACGTCATGAAATGCGTTTATCCGAGGCACATCAATTTAGCATTGAACGCTTTGCAAATGAACTACTGCCTATCATAGACAGCTTGGAAAAAGCGCTAGAACAACCCGAAATCGCCAATGAGAACTTGCAGCAAATGCGTGAAGGTGTTGATTTAACGTTAAAAATGTTTATGGATAGCCTGGCTAAATTTGGCATCACACCGATTAACCCTGAAAAACAAGCTTTTGATCCACAATATCACGAAGCGATGAGCATGCAACCTGCCCCCGAAGGTATTGAAAGTAATACTGTTTTACACGTATTCCAAAAAGGGTATTTACTCAAAGACAGGCTGTTGCGCCCAGCTCGAGTAATCGTCACTAAATAAAAATTTCCTTTTAGCTTGAATTCTATGTTTTAGCCCCCAACTAGTTGTTAATTGATTAATATGCGGGAGAATTAATAATGAGTAAAGTTATCGGTATCGACTTAGGTACCACCAATTCATGCGTTGCAGTCATGGAAGGTAAAAATCCTATTGTTATTCCTAATCGTGAAGGCCATCGCACTACACCTTCTATCGTTGCTTATGCCGACGATGGTGAAATCTTAGTCGGCCAGACGGCAAAACGCCAAGCGGTTACCAATGCTGAAAAAACTTTATTCGCGATCAAACGATTGATCGGTAGACGTTTCAAAGATGACGTCGTTCAACGTGATATCAAAATGGTCCCGTACAAAATTACCGAAGCGCCAAATGGTGATGCACGTGTCGAAGTCAAAGATAAAGATGGCAAAGCCAAAGACTATGCAGCGCAAGAAGTTTCCGCACAAGTATTAATGCGCATGAAGCAAATTGCTGAAGAATATCTCGGTGAGAAAGTAACTGAAGCGGTTATCACTGTACCTGCCTACTTTAACGATTCACAACGCCAAGCTACTAAAGACGCTGGTAAAATTGCTGGGCTTGATGTGAAACGTATTATCAACGAACCTACGGCTGCAGCCTTGGCTTATGGTATGGACAAAAAGCGCGGCGATTCCGTGATTGCAGTGTATGACTTAGGTGGTGGTACTTTCGATATCTCTATCATTGAAATTGCTGAAGTCGATGGCGAACATCAATTTGAAGTGCTTGCGACTAATGGTGATACCTTCCTCGGCGGTGAAGATTTTGATTTACGCTTAATCGACTACCTCGCTGATGAATTCAAAAAAGAAAGTGGCATGGATTTACATAATGATCCATTGGCGTTACAACGCTTAAAAGAAGCTGCAGAAAAAGCCAAGATCGAATTATCCTCAGCACAACAAACCGATATTAATTTACCTTACATCACTGCCGATGCTAGTGGGCCGAAACATTTAAATATCAAAGTGACACGAGCTAAATTAGAATCACTTGTGGAAGAATTAATTGAACGCACCATTGAACCTTGCAAAATTGCCATTAAAGATGCGGGATTAAAAGTTTCTGATATCAACGATGTTATTCTCGTTGGTGGTCAAACGCGGATGCCGAAAGTACAAGAAGCCGTTAAAAGCTTTTTTGGTAAAGAGGCCCGTCGTGATGTTAACCCAGACGAAGCCGTTGCTATCGGTGCCGCAATTCAAGGCGGAGTATTATCTGGTGATGTAAAAGATATTCTTTTACTTGATGTTACACCGTTGTCATTAGGTATTGAAACTTTGGGTGGCGTCATGACCAAACTCATTGAAAAAAATACCACGATTCCTACCAAAGCAAATCAAGTTTTCTCCACTGCAGAAAACAATCAGACTGCGGTAACTGTACACGTACTTCAAGGTGAACGTGAACGCGCTGCAGATAACAAATCTCTAGGACGCTTTGACCTAACAGATATTCCTTCAGCACCACGTGGCATGCCGCAAATTGAAGTGACTTTTGACATTGACGCCAATGGTATCTTAGACGTTACTGCCAAAGATAAAGCTACCGGCAAAGCACAGAATATCGTGATTAAAGCATCTAGCGGTCTGAGCGACGATGAAATCGATCGTATGGTCAAAGATGCCGAAGCACACGCCGAAGAAGACAAGAAATTTAAAGACTTAGTTGAAGTACGCAATAAAGCTGACAGCTTGTTACACTCTACTGAGAAATCACTAAAAGATATCGGTGACAAAATTTCTGCCGATGAGAAAAAAGCCATCGAATCTGCTGCTGATGCATTGAAAGAGGCATTGAAAGGTAGCGATAAAGCTGATATCGAAGCCAAGACCCAAGCCCTCACTGAGGCATCAAATAAAATGGCGGAAAAACTTTACAGCCAAACCGGTGGTCCTGGCCCTGATATGGCTGGTGCACAAGCACAGCAAGCAGCAGGTGGAGAGCAACAACAATCGCAATCTTCACAGGATACAGCGAATGCAAAGGAAGGTGATGTTGTTGATGCTGAATTTGAAGAAGTCGATGACAAAAAAGATAAAGAATAATTAATTTGTAGAGCAGTATGTCACAACGGGATTATTACGAAATACTCGGCGTTAATCGTAATGCGAGTGAAGCAGAGTTAAAAAAAGCCTATAAACGTTTGGCAATGAAATATCATCCAGATAGAAATAAAGGTGACAGCGACTCTGAAATTAAATTTAAAGAAATCAACGAAGCCTATCGTGTGTTATCAGATAGTCGCAAACGTGCGGCTTATGATCAATTTGGTCACGCTGGCGTTGCCGGTGCCGCCGCCGCTGGTGGTGGTGGACAAGGTGATTTTGACTTTGGCGACATTTTCGGTGGCCTCGGTGATATTTTTGGCGATATTTTCGGTGGTGGGCGTTCTGGTTCTAGAGGCCGTGGTTCACGTGCGAGTCGCGGCTCCGATTTACGTTATGATCTAGATATCTCACTCGAAGAAGCAGTTTTTGGCATTAAAAAAGAAATTCGCATCCCTTCTCTGGTTCAATGTGACAGTTGTAATGGCAGCGGCGCTGCCAAAGGTAGCAAGCCGACCGATTGTCCAACCTGTCGTGGCGCAGGTCAAGTGCGTATGCAACAAGCATTTTTAACCATTCAACAAACTTGTCCAGAATGTCATGGTTCCGGCAAAACCATTGCTAACCCTTGTAATGTGTGTCATGGTCATGGCCAAAGACGCGTAAACCGGACCTTATCTGTTAATATCCCTGCTGGTATTGACGATGGTGACCGTATCCGCTTAGGTGGTGAAGGTGAACCAGGCAGTTTCGGTGGTCCAGCTGGCGATTTATACGTTCAAGTCAGTTTAAAATCCCACCCTATTTTTCGTCGCGATGGCCAAAACCTGCATTGCAAAGTACCGATTAGTTTTAGTCATGCCGCGCTTGGTGGAGAAATTGAAATTCCCAGCCTAGCCGGACGAGTAAAATTAAAAATCGACGCCGGCACGCAAAGTGGTAATGTCTATCGTTTAAGAGGTAAAGGCGTAAAACCCGTGCGCGGTGGTTCTACCGGTGATATGTTATGTACGGTCGTGGTCGAAACCCCAGTTAATCTCAGCCGCAAACAACGCGAGCTTATTCAAACCTTAGAAGCCGATTTACAAGCCGATAAAATCAATCATAATCCTAAAACCAGCACTTGGTTCGACAGCGTCAAACGCTTTTTTGAGGACTGGAAGGCGAAGGGTTGATTTGTTTATTTATATCGTGAACTATACCTAGAACAAATTTTGCTTTAAAAAAACCAACTTACTTCAATCACGACAATTAATCTTATAATAATCCAAGTACAATTATTTTTTAGTAATCTAATATAGCTTAAGTAACTCTTAAT
>JBCDIY010000057.1:0-7399 GCA_038748435.1 Pseudomonadota bacterium
CTTTATAGCAGATAGATATACGGCAATATTAGGCGCTTTTTTCATTTTTTACCAAATTTTACAGCTAGATCTCAGCAATTAATTTATAATCATACATTGATACTTTATTTTACGAAATTATAAGCTATTAATATAGTTATGAATAAATCAAACTCCGTGCCAGTAAAACAATCATTTAGTCTCGCCCTTTTAAGAACCAGCATTCGTTTATTAGCTAATTTTTCACCAAGAATTGTTGGTAAAATACTCTATTTTTTCTGGTTTAGACCGATACGCTTTATTTATCCAATAAAGGAAACTAAAATTATACAGCAAGCTAAAACGGTTCAATATCCATCTGCACATAGCACCATTCAAATCTATTCTTGGGGCCAAGGCCCAACTGTATTATTCATGCATGGTTGGTCTGGCAGAGGCACACAAATATGTGATGCTATTAAACCATTAGTTGAAGCAGGCTTTAAGGTAGTCACTTTCGATGGCCCTGCACATGGAAAATCATCCGGTACATCGACAGATATTTTTCAATATGCAGAAATTTGTGATTATATATTTTCTCACTACGGGCCATTACATGGTATCATTGCTCACTCGATGGGAGCCATGGTTTTTAGTTATGCCTACCAACAAAATATGCCACTTAATAAAGCCATATTTATTAGTGCGCCGGCCAGTTTGCAAACGATGATCGATCATTATCAAAAGTTGTTAGCTGTCCCAACACCGATAATAGAAAACTTTGTGGCAAGGCTTAAAAAAAATTATGGTGAAAATATTTTTGCAAAAATTTCACTTCTTACCAATAGCCAAAAAATTCATGCCCCCTTGTTAGTCATGCATGACGAAAATGATGACGTTGTTCCAATTACCGAAGCCGAAAAAATTATTCAAGCGAATCCACAAGCAAAATATATAAAAACCAGGACATTGGGCCATAACCCGATTCTAAACGACAAACAAGTAATTCAGCATATTGTCGACTTTATAGTTAGCTAATGCTTTGCTGTTAGCCGATTTAAGACGGGGTTGTTGTATAATTTAATACAAATCTATCCCCCTCTTTTTCCAAAAGCGTTGTTGCGTAATTCAATAAAAAAACTATCCCCCCCTTTTTCCAAAAGGGGGTTAAGGGGAATTTGTCAATCAGCAGAAAAATCCCTCCTGTCCTCCCTTTTAAAAAAGGGAGGGACGTAGCGTATTGCACCAATAAATAAAAACTACGTCGTATCATTCAAGACCGAACCGTCCCCCTCTTTTTCCAAAAGAGGGGTTAGGGGAGATTTGTCAATATAAGGCAAAAAGCACAAAATCCTATTTATCCAACAATGCCGTGAAGACGGGAATGACAAGTGCGATTTATGCAACAACGCCGCCTGCGCGGGGATGACACAATGGATGCCCGGTGTTACGCTTTGCTTCACACCGGCTACAAAATATTATTAAGCAGCGAACTCTTCGATTAATTTCTTTTTCACTGGTGTATTTTTTAAGCTGACGTATTGCGGCAAGCCATTTTTGTAAGGCGGGTAAGCTTCGCCTTTAATCAATGGCAGTAAGTAATTACGGCAACGTGAAGTGATATGAAAACCATCTTTTGTAATAAAATTTCGTGGCATGTTTTTTTCTACATTGGCAACTTTTTTCAATGCAACTTCACCAATAGTCCAACGATAAGGTTTATTGGATTTGCGCACGACAATGGGCATCACTGCATTTTTACCCTTAACAGCTAGTTCAACTGCAGCTTTACCTAAAGCATAAGCCTGGTCAACATCAGTTTTCGAAGCGATATGGCGTGCCGAACGTTGCAAGTAATCTGCTAGTGCCCAATGATATTTATAACCTAATGCAGACTTAATTTTTTGCGCAATTACTGGCGCGACGCCACCTAATTGTTTATGTCCAAACGCATCGGTCAAGCCTTGATCGCTTAAGAAATTTCCCATTGCATCTTTAACGCCTTCAGAAACGACAATGGCACAATAGCCATATTTTTTTACTGTTTGCTCAACCCGTGCTAGGAATGCTTTTTCATTAAAAGCCACTTCTGGAAACAAAATAATATGTGGTGAATCCCCAGCTTTTTCAGCAGCCAAACCACCTGCAGCCGCAATCCAACCAGCATGGCGTCCCATGACTTCTAAAATAAAGACTTTGGTCGAAGTAGAACACATCGATGCGACATCAAGGCCAGCTTCACGAATACTCACAGCAACATATTTCGCTACCGAACCAAACCCGGGACAATTATCGGTAAACGGTAAATCGTTATCAACAGTTTTCGGAATGCCAATACAAGTAATCGGATAATGCATATGTTTAGCAAGCTGTGATACTTTATAAGCTGTATCTTGTGAATCACCGCCACCATTATAAAAGAAATAACCGATGTTATGCGCTTTAAACACTTCGATTAAACGTTCGTATTGCGCACGATTTTCTTCAATAGATTTTAATTTGTAACGACAAGAACCAAAGGCACCAGCAGGCGTATGTTTTAACGCTGCAATTGCACTGCGACTTTCTTTCGAAGTATCGATGAGATCTTCAGTCAATGCACCGATAATACCATTGCGTCCGGCATAAACTTTATCGATAAATTTTTTATGTTTACGTGCAGTCTCGATGACTCCGCAAGCAGAGGCATTAATCACTGCAGTAACACCGCCAGATTGGGCGTAAAATGCATTACATTTTTTGGTTTTGGCTTTGCTGTTTGGCATTATCATTTCCTTCAAGTTAATCGCATACATTAGGCAAAATTATAAACCTAAGCGCTTTTTTTAGCAAAAATTGATATACCTCTTATGATAAAATGTATGTATTATACTAGGATTTACCAAAAACGCTGTTGAGCAAGGCAAAAGCAAGCGAAACACTCAGCGACATAAAATAAGAAGTAGATTGATTGAGTGAAGCTAAAACCAAAAAAGCAATGAAGACTGTGAGCGCGTTTTGTGTAAGTTTTAAATTAAAAAGTGAGGTAAGGTAACATGCACGACGATGAACAACACAAAGCCCCAACTTTCAGCAAAACTGGCATGTTGATTGGGTTAATCGGTTATATTGTTTTATTCTTTATTATTGCCATCCCATTTATCTTTAAATAGGCGCAAAACATGCAAGCAGTGATTTGTGAGAATCATGAAACATTAAAATTAGCATCTATTCCAGCACCTACATTGATGAAAAACCAGGTGTTAGTCAACGTTAAAGCAACAGCCGTCAATCGCGCCGACATTTTACAACGCCGAGGTAAATATCCACCACCCCCAGGCGCTTCAGAAATCCTCGGTTTAGAAATCGCCGGTGTTGTCACTGAAGTTTCGGATAAAAAACATCAAGCTTGGCTTGGTCAACACGTCATGGGTTTAGTGCCGGGTGGGGCTTATGCAGAATACTGCACTATCGATGCGGATTGTTTGATACCTATACCTGAACATTGGGACTTCACTACCGCTGCAGCCGTACCAGAAGTATTTTTAACTGCCATGGCTTGTGTTTTTGAACTAGGAAAGTTAGCGCCGCGGCAATCGATTTTAATTCATGCTGGCGCTAGTGGCGTAGGTACTGCAGCAATACAATTGGCTGCACAAAGCAATGCAAAGGTATTTTTTACTACTAGCAGTCAAGCTAAAATCGACAAAGTTCAGCAATTAGTTCCTTGTAACGGCATTAATTATAAAACTGAAAAATTTATCGCTGCCATTATGCAACAGACGCAAAACCAAGGTGTCGATGTGATTATTGATTTTATCGGTGCAGCCTATTTGGCGGATAATATCCAATGTTTAAAACCTTGTGGGCGCTTAGTGCTGGTAGGCCTGCTCGGTGGTGCTAAAGCAGAAATCAATCTAGCACCGATTTTACGTCGGCGGTTAAGCTTACTCGGTATGAATCTACGTAACCGATCGTTGGCAGAAAAAAGACAACTCACGCAACAATTTCAAGAACGCTGGCTGCCAAAATTAACCAGCGGTGAATTAAAACCGCTGATTGATAGTACTTTTGCTATGGCCGAAGTACAGCAAGCACATGATTATATTGAAAATAATCAAAACATTGGCAAGGTGATTTTAACTTGGTGAGGATTTTTGTGTTAATTGCATAATTCAAAAAATGACCTGTCATTCCAGAATTTTTGCATAGGGACATGCAAAAATGTCTGGAATCCAGCTCTGCGCCAAGGATGGATTGTACGAAATAACTCTTTTTTTCATAATTTCTCCTGGATCCCCGCCTGCGCAGGGATGACAAGTAACGTAGCCGGTGTAAAACGAAGTGTAACACCGGATTTAAGTTGCCCCGGTGTTTCGCTAACGCTGTACACCAGCTACGACCTTAAATCTAAGATAAATTTAATGGATGAGTAAGTACAATAATCTACGTTCCTCCCTTTTTTAAAAGCGAGCACAGGTGGGATTTTTCTGTGGTATAGATATCCCTTCAGAACCTCATAATATTGACAAATCCTCCCTAACCCTCCTTTTGGAAAAAGGAGGGAATACTTCTTCGTATTGAATTAGGAAACAACGCTTTTTTAAAAGCGAGCACAGGTGGGATTTTTCTGTTAATTGTCAAATTTCTTCCATCCCCTCTTTTGAAAAAAGAGGGGATGGTTGATAGTCCCCTCATTAAGCTTGCTTGAATAGATAAAGATTTATATAAATATACGGCTTTGTTATAATCTCTGTTATTCTAAACACTATCAATAAATTTATGATTGCACAATTTTATACCTTCTTGCGCAAACTCGGGCGCTTTTTCAAAACGATTTATCGACACTTTTTTGAAGACCGTTGCACCATTCGCGCAGCCGCTTTGACCTACACTACCTTGTTGTCACTCGTTCCACTCATGACTGTGAGTTTTGCGATATTCTCGGCGTTCCCGGTATTTGAAAATGTCAGTGAAAAAATTAAAACAAGCATTTTCGACCATTTCATCGCCGCTTCTGGCACCGTGATTCAAAATTATTTAAATACTTTTATTGCTCAAACCAAACATCTTTCTGCTATTGGTTCGATCTTTTTGGTAGTTACGGCCGTATTAATGATGTTTAATATGGAACAAGCTTTCAATGCCATTTGGCGTGTCAAAGCCAGGCGTCGCGGATTAGCAACTTTTATGATGTATTGGGCAGTATTAACTTTATCGCCAATTCTAATCGGTTTAAGTATTGTTTTGAGTAATTATCTAGCAAACCTACCTATTGTCGTTGAAGCGGCATCGATCTTTGGACTTGATAAACTATTTACCTACTTTTTCCCATATTTACTTATCACCTTTGCATTTACCATTTTTTATGTCGCAATCCCCAATTGTTATGTGCCACTAAAATTTGGTTTTTTTGGCGCGGTGATCGCAGCAATTTTATTTGAATTGGCAAAAACAGGATTTGGTTACTATGTCTCGCATTTTCCCACTTATACTTTACTTTACGGGACTTTGGCAGTCATTCCACTATTTTTAATATGGTTATATTTAACTTGGGTAATAATTTTATTCGGCGCCATTATTAGTCATGTCTTAGCGACAGGCCATTATTTTCGCTCGGCAGTTAAAATTGACGGCTTTACCCATGCGTATCGCTGGTTACATTACCTTTACCAAGCGCAACATAAATCTAAAGCCTTAAGTTTATCGGAATTGATTCATTTAGATAAAACCGATTATCAAATTTCTCCTGCAGAACAAATTCAAGCAATGCTTGATGCCAAACTTATCATCGCCGCTAGACAAGGGCGTTATCTGCTCACCCGTGATTTAAATGAGTTAAGCTTAAAAAACTTTATTGATCTCCTACCTTGGCGCTTGCCAAATCATAAAGAGCTTAAACGCTACAATACTCCCCATGAGAAAAAACTCGCTGAAGTGGTTTATCGTATCGAATCGCATTGCCAACAAGAATTGAATTTAAAAATGATCGAATTGGTTAAATGATTTAAATCACATTCACTTCATATTCTAATTCTATGGCAAATTTTTCCAGCACTTGTTGGCGGATTGTTTTAGCCAAATTATAAATCTCTGTGCCAGGTGCATTATTGACATTAATCAATACCAAAGCTTGTTTGTCATGTACTCCTGCATGCAAATAACGCTTGCCTTTGAAACCGCATTGTTCAATCAACCAAGCGGCGGGAATTTTAACTGCAGTTTCATTGACTTTAAAGCAAGGCAGATTTGTAAATGAAGCGCTTAAAGAATAAAAATGTTCCTTGGTGACAATTGGGTTTTTAAAAAAACTGCCGGCATTGGGAACTTGTTGTGGATCCGGTAATTTTGCTTGGCGAATTTCAATCACTGCTTGCGCAATCGATTTAAGATCGATAGCAGAACATTCAGCCAATTTCGCTTCCAACGCCGGATAAGATAAATTATAATTAGGCAATTTTGATAGTTTCAAATGCACGTAAGTAATAAGAAATCGGTCTTTATAACGCTGCTTAAAAACACTATCACGATAACCAAATTGACAGTCAGCTAAATAAAAAGTCTCACGATTAAAAGTGGTTAAGTCAATCGCTTCAAGTGATTCGAATACTTGACAAAGCTCAACGCCATAGGCACCGATATTTTGAATTGGCGCAGCGCCAACAGTACCTGGAATTAAACTTAAATTTTCAATGCCAACATAACCTTTTTCCACACAATAGCAAACTAAGCGGTGCCAAATTTCTCCGGCACCAATACGCAAAAGCACTTCTTTCTCAGTTTCACGTATGAGTTCAATGCCTTTAAATTCGTTTTTTAAAATTAACCCAGCAAAATTATTTAAAAACAGTATATTACTACCGCCACCTAAAACTAACAGTTTGTTTGCTGCACGAATTTCTGCACTTATTTTTGTCACAGTGGCATAAGAATCCAGCCGTATCATCGCGTCGGTTGAAATATTAACGGCAAATGTATTGTAGGGCTTTAAGTTAACGTGTTTTTCTATTAACATTTCGTTATCATGGTAAAATCGATATAATCTTTATAATACACTAAAGCTAAGGGTAATGATGCGTAGTAAAATCTCTTTTCTGATAATAACCATGGCAACAATATTAACAGCTTGTAATCAAGTCCAAGACAAACAGTACTTCTTAACTCATCCGCAAGAATTAAAAAAAACCTTAAATCAATGCGTTAAAATGCCTAATCAAGGTTTGGATAACGCTAGATGTAAACAAGCGAGTCTTGCTTACAGTGAATTTGAGGCATTGCTTTTGCATTCGCAACAAAACGGTCAAGCATTTGGACAAAAAATTATCCAATTACAATTAAAGATAGCTAACCTAAAAGCCAAAATAGCTAAATTAAAAAATAATCCTAAACAAACACCTCGGCGCGGAACCGTTCAAGAGCTTCACTTTTTTGGTCCAGGATCAAATCCGGTTGAAAGACCCCA
>JBCDIY010000058.1:0-7282 GCA_038748435.1 Pseudomonadota bacterium
CGACGGAATGGGTATGGGGCCTTATCGCATCAAGTGCCGTTTGTGGCGCGAGGGTGATATTAGTTCTCCAGTTATAAAATTTTTACGAGCAATATTAACAGCGAAAACACAAGATGGGCTTTCTATTTGGCATTTTCTTGTAAAAAATGATGCAAATCTTACTAATTTCATTAGTAGATTTTCTGAAATGCGACAAGATTTGCTTTCTTTAGTCGAAGAAAATCTCACTACCTCAAATTTAGTCGGTGTCGCACCAAAATTTCTGTTTCCAATCAAATTAATAACGCAGCTGAACAACCAATTTACGCTGCTATTGCCAGAGAAAGAAAGTTTAATGCAAATAGAAGTACCACCGCATTCAGAAAACCCAGAAGAGGGATCCTTACAAACTCTACCAGCATCAACGGAGCAGACATCGCAAACTCTTGGTAGAAGTGGCTCTGATTCAGAAGAAGATTTAATGCAAATAGAAGTACCACCGCAGCCAGAAAACCACCCAGAAGAGGGATCCTTACAAACTCCACCAGCACCACCGGAGCAGACACCGCAAACTCGTATTAGTGGTCCAGGAGCAACGAATTTTTTTAGTTCGGAAACAGCTAGTCGCCCTCAAAGTGGTGACGAAGGTTCAAGACAAAAAAGAAAAGAACCTGCTGATTCTGAGGGTCAACTCGAAGCTAAAAAGAGGAAAGTTGATGTTGGTAGTCCAATGGGGCCGGAACCTAGTAGTTCATCAAATACTCCCACTCTCCAATAGCGATTATAGGCTTTTTGAGGTATCGATAAATATCTCTAGTATTTGTAGGTTGGTTTGAGCCAAGTGAAGTCCAACGAGCGTAAGATTGTAGCTCATACTAAAAGGCGTTGTTGCGTAATATAATAAAAAATATTCCCGCCTTTTTCCAAAAGGAGGGTTAGGGAGGATTTGTCAATATACGGGTGTGAAGTTATACGTAGGTAACAAAAAAATCCCTAAAAAGGGAGGGAAGTAGTTTATTGCACCTTAGACGATGAAATTTATCTTAGATTTAAGGTACAAAGCACAAAATCCAATTTATGCAATAACAATGCCTGTTAAAACACGGGCTATATCAGTCAATAAATCAAAGTTAGGTTACTTCAATGAAGTGGTCTGACTAATATCGACTTTTAAACCGCTGCGGGCGTTAGGTAAACTGGTGGCGAGGATAATATCGCCGGGTTTGAGTTGCTTGGTTTTGATAAGAATATACTGACTGTTATCGCCATTGGTTAATTGACCGATTTGTTTAACATTAACGGCTTGCAGGCGATTGTTAATGATTTTATATACTCGATTGCTGTCATAAATTGATTGTGGTGGAATGGCGATGATATCTTTTTCTTTGGGTAATTCCAAATAAACTTCGACAATACGACCGATAGACAAATAATATTTTCTATCGTCTAAAATATCGAATAAGCCATCGACACCACCTTGGCCTTTTTCTACCATGCCGGCAATGCGTCTTAATTGTAAACTCACTTTTTTATCGTCAACGAGTGTATAAGCAGCTAAAACAGTTTTTGACAATAAAGCGCGCTTGACTTCAGTTAAATAAGTGGTTGGAATAGGCGCGCGAATCTCTATATCATTAATGTCAAATATTTCAACTAAAGGCTCTCCAGGTTGCATTCTGTCACCGACAGAAACATTTACTCGCATCACACGACCGTTAAAGGGGGCAAAAATTTTCGTACGTTGCATGTCGAGTTTCGCTTGATCTAAGGTGGCTTTAGCTTTTGCTAGTTTAGCTTTTAACATGGTGAGTCGATGTTTGTGGTCTTCTAGCATCAATTCACGACCACTGACTTTTAGATTCAACTCACGTAATTTTTGCTCAGCTTGATCTAAAGCAGATTCCGAGCCTGCTTGCTGTTTGACTAAATAAGCAAACCTCTCCATCTCGCGTTTTTGCAGTTTAACTAAAGCTTTTTCGTGGTCGTAGGATTGTTTATCAAAATTATAACGATTGTACTCACTTTTGATTTGTGATTCTAAATCTGTAACTTCGGCTTTTTGCTGAGTTAGATTAATCGCTGCCTCGCGATCATCGAGTTGAATTAACAATTCGCCTTGTTTGACAAATTGACCTTCTTTAACATTGACAACATTGACGTCGGCTTTAATGGTAGATTCTAATGTCGAAGTTTGCGGTGATTCAACTTTGCCGTATAGTACAACTTGCGGTGCATAAGCGCCATTGGTGACGCGTAAAGCCTCTACGCGCCAAGTGCGTTCAGTCAGGTTGCTCGGTTTGGTTGCTTTTTGAGCAAAAAATACAATATAAATTAAAAGAATAGCAATACATCCTATCAATCCCCAAGGAATGATTATTTTCAGATAGTTAGCTGGAATTTTCATAAGTTAATTATAGTGCTTCGGATAAATTTGAGCTATGAGAAAAAATATTCAAGATAAACAATTAGTAACCAGGGCAATACAAACGCAAGGCTCAAATAAATGTAATTTTTTTTATCAAGATGAATGATATGTGGTTGATAGTGAAGATAGCTCAACGCACCAAATCCGACAATACCTAACGCTAAAAAAGTTGCAGCGATTAAATCGGTAAACCATAGTAAGCCTAAATAAAGTTTGCAGAAGCTAATTAAAATAAAACTTATCAATGTTACCGTCGGCAATAACCAACGTTTGGCTTTACGCTCTTGATGAATCAGAACATTCAAGAATCCCGTTAGTAAAACAAATGCTGCCATTTCTAAGCTTGGAAATGTCATAGAAGCATGGTGGACGATAAAGCCGCGCTGCAATGCCGAGGCAAATAGTCGCATAAATACGCCAACGATACCAAAGCCTATGCAAATCACAATAATCCAATGCCAAAAAGCGATAAATTGCTTACGTTGATATAGCCAGATGCTTATGCCTAGCCAGGCAAGAAATAACACGATGGTGGAACCGAGATATTGTATCACCATGGCCACGGGCATGAGCCAGTACAAACGAATTTGCATAAAATAATTTGCTAACCGCGTGTCTATAAAGCGATTGCTGAGTTCGGAGATGATTGGCAAACTAATTAACAAAAATAAGCCTAGCGATACCATGCTGCAAAGTAAAATCATTAACGGAAAAGGATAATGCGGATTGCGTTGCATCGCCATCATCTGTGTATATTTAGAATAATGATGGTGCTCTTGCCAGCGTGTCCAATATTTAATACAAATCCGATAGAGTGCCCGAAAACTAATGATAAATATTTCTTTAACGATCCAATAAAGTAACCAGATCATTAATAGAACCACGATCGAATATAGCAAAATTTTTGTTGCTAATTCTTGCGGAAAACGTAACGAAAATGCCCCTAAAATATAACCTGGTGCCATATACACTGGTGACCAAACCATGGCGGCGGGAAAATCGTACGCAATAAATTTTAATGGTGACATTTTTAATGAGCCAGCAATTGCAGGTAATAGCGGGCGAATAAAACCGACAAATCGACCTAAGATAATACTTTTACCACCGTGATCGGCAAAAAACTTTTCACTTTTATCTAACCAATGCGGCACGGTACGAAACGGCCAAACTTCGCGAATATGATCACGATAATAATAACCGATGCCAAAGCTTAATAAATCACCTAAAAAAGCGCCGATACCGGCATAAATCAAAGTCGTGGTAATCGGTAAAATTCCAGTGCCGACGAGTAATCCAATCGCCGACATAATTACCGCCCCCGGTACAACTAAACCGATAACGGCGATCGATTCACCAAAAGCGACCAGAAAGGCGAAAAAACCACCCCATTCTGGATTTGCTTGCAGCCAGTCGATGTAGGGTTTGAGTGTTTGAATGTCCATGTTCTATTTTTGTTAATTTTCTTGCGCAAATTTGTGCTGTTATGCGGCGCGGTGAGCCAGCAATAACCTTAGCCGGTGTGCAGCGCAGCGAACTAGCAATAACCGTAGCCGGTGTGCAGCGCAGCGAACTAGCAATAACCCTAGCCGATGTGAAGCAACAAAGCGAAACACCGGGTTAAATATTTAGTAGGTTGGGCTCCGCTTTTTAGATGCCCTTACTTCACCACTTCGCCGTCCGCTTGTTTATCGGCATGATAAGACGAGCGGACTAATGGGCCACTGGCGACGTTGGAAAAGCCAATGGATTTGGCGAATTCACCGAGTTCATCGAATTCTGTTGGCGTGACATAACGTGCTACCGGCATGTGATATAAACTTGGCTGTAAGTATTGCCCGAGAGTCAGCATATCGACGTTATGTTCACGCAGATGCACGAGCGTTTGTTTAATTTCATCAATTTCTTCGCCTAAGCCGAGCATTAAACCGGATTTGGTTGGGATGCTAGGGTGACGTTTTTTAAATTCTGCTAGTAATGTCATCGACCATTGATAATCAGATCCAGGTCGGGCTTGTTTATATAGACGTGGTACGGTTTCAACATTGTGATTGAAAACATCCGGTAAGTGTGTAGCGACCGCGGTGAGTGCACGTTCCATACGGCCACGAAAATCTGGTACTAAGACTTCGATGCGAATGTCTGGGTTAAGCTGGCGAACTTCACGAATACATGCGGCAAAATGCCCCGCACCGCCGTCGCGTAAATCATCACGGTCGACGGAAGTAATCACTACATAACGTAAGCCCATATTTTTTATAGTTTCAGCTAAATGCTTAGGCTCGTCTTCATCCAAAGGGTCTGGACGACCGTGGGCAACATCACAAAAACTACAACGTCGCGTGCATTTATCTCCCATAATCATAAAGGTTGCCGTGCCTTTACTAAAACATTCAGGCAAATTCGGGCAAGACGCTTCTTCACACACGGTGACAAGTTTTTTATCTCGCAGCATTGATTTAATATTGCTGATGGTATTGCCGTTAGGAATTTTAACGCGGATCCAATCGGGTTTGCGTAATAATTGGTGTTTTTGAGTTTTTTCAATTTTTACCGGGATACGTGCAAGTTTGTCTTTGCCTTTGAGTTTTTGATTGGGATTGATGGCTGGCATTTCATACCTCGTTAATTAAGCAATTGATATTGATCATAGTTAAGCTTGTCTGTGATGATAGCGCAAAACGCAGGGACAATACTAGTCACACTGATATGATTATCGACTAAATCGGCTAATTGGGTCATCGCAAGATTTTTGTAACCACAGGGGTTAATTTGGCTAAATGGGCGAAGATCCATATTTACATTCAGGCTTAGGCCATGATAGCTGCAGCCGCGACGTACACGTAATCCAACCGAGCCAATTTTAGCACTATCGATGTAAACCCCGGGGGCATCTTTTTTAGCATATGCTTGATGGTTAAATTGACCGATTAAAGCTATCATACTTTGTTCCAGTAGGGTAACTAGTGATCTCACATTGAGTTGGTTGCGGCGTAAATCTAATAAGACATAGGCCATGAGTTGCCCGGGGCCATGATAAGTGATTTGTCCGCCTCTATCGCTTTGCACCACAGGAATTTCACTGTGGTTGAGCAAATGACTTAAATCGGTTTTTTGGCCTAAGGTAAAAACTGGTTGATGTTCAAGCAGCCAAATTTCATCGGCGGTTATCGCTGTACGTTGATCAGTAAATTCACGCATAGCTTCCCATATGGTTTGATAGGGCTGCTGTGAGGTAAATTGACGTATGGTCAAAGACTTTACTGCAGACTTCATAAGGCCATCATCACATGTTCACAAGCGGTGAGGTCGAAGTAAATATTATCTAGTTGATCTTGATTTTGCGCCGTAATGGTCACGGTAATTGCCATATAATTACCGTTTTTGCTTGGTCGTTGGCTAATCGCATTTTGCGCTAGATCTGGCACGTGTTTGCGAATAATGGAATACACTGCGAGTTCAAACTCGTTATTCGATTTGCCCATGATTTTTATCGGGAATTCACAGGGAAACTCAATTTCAACTTTGGACTTCTCACTCATGATAGGGTAAGTATATCATGTTTAATCATTATGCAGTACTTTGCACAAACACCCCTGACTTTGTTACAAAGTTTGTTATAAATACCCCTGACTTTGTTACAAAGTTTGTTATAAACACCCCTGACTTTGTTACAAGATTTAATATATACTAAGTGGTAGATTATATAATTTAGAATTAATATATGCTTAACCGATTGATTTTTAATGCACTTTATACTTGGTCTCAGAGTGACAAACGCAAGCCGTTGATATTACGAGGTGCGAGGCAAGTGGGTAAAACCACTATGGTCAATGAATTTGCAGCTAATTATGACCAATTTTTGTCGTTAAATTTGGAAAAAAAGGCCGATAGAGATTTGTTTGAGCAAAATAATTCTATTAATGAACTCATCGCAGCGATACACTTCCACAAAAATCGAACCGTAAATCCTGATGGGAAAACTCTAATATTTATTGATGAAATCCAATACTGCCCACAAGCAGCGACTATGTTGCGTTATTTTTATGAAGAGCGTAACGACATTCATGTCATTGCTGCAGGCTCATTGCTAGAAACACTAATTAATCGACAGATTAGCTTCCCAGTAGGCAGGGTTGAATATCAATGGATGTATCCATTATCTTTTTATGAATACCTTATGGCCAATAAGCAAGCGCGAGCATTAGAAATACTTGAAGAAAAGCCTTGCCCTAATTTTGCACATACAAAATTATTAAAGTTGTTTTTTGAATATACTTTAGTTGGCGGTATGCCGGAAGCGGTAACGGCATATCTTCCAGAAAAAGATATATTGAGTGTAAATAAAGTTTATGAAGCTATTCTTACTGCGTATATGGATGACGTAGAAAAATATGCCCCCAATAGAACCATGGTGAATATTATTCGCCATGCCATTGCGTATGCCCCATTAGCTGCAGGCAGTAGGATAAAATTTGTTGGATTTGGCCAGTCTAATTATAAATCTAGAGAAGTGGGTGAAGCATTACGTCTGTTGGAAAAAGCGATGCTGATTCAATTGGTTTATCCCACGGTTGCAACAACACCACCGGCGAGTGGTGATTATAAAAAGTCACCTAAACTACAATTTTTGGATACCGGCATGATGAATTTTGCTGCAGGTTTACAGCAGCATTATTTTAACTTAGAGGAATTAAATACGCTTTATAAAGGTCAAGTGAGTGAAAATATAGTCGGTCAGGAATTGTTGGCAAATCATATCAACTTCAATCAAAAATTAAAATTTTGGGTCAGAGAAAAAAAACAATCAAATGCTGAAGTGGATTTTATTGTTCTATTTGATAAATATCTTGTGCCAATAGAAATTAAGTCAGGTAAAAC
>JBCDIY010000059.1:0-7248 GCA_038748435.1 Pseudomonadota bacterium
TAAATAATTTCAACTTGAAAAACACTAGGCTGTTGCTCCCTGGGCAAAATTAACTAATGAATCGAATTTTTCTCTATTAAAGAAATGACTTCTGGGGCAAAAATTTGCTGTAAATTTTGGTTGCGCATCGCACCTAAAACGTCGCGAACGTGGGTGAAGGATTCGCATAAAGCATTAAATAAACTTGCTAGTTCAATCTCGCTTAAATTGGCTAACATGTAATAAGCATTTTGACCTAAATCGATGAAGTAATTATAAGTCACGCGTTTGCGTGCCGCTTGTTCTGGGAATAAACCTGCGAACAATAAACATTTATCACCTAAGGTTTGCAATTTATAGTGTTGTTGGCGGCCGGATTGATTGATAGAGTCGAGGAACTCTAAAGCAAATACACTTTTGATAAATTCTGGCTTTTCGCTAAAGCGCATTAATAAAAATACCAAATAACTTTCTAAATCCTCACCAAGCTCTAATTGGCAACTTTGTTGCGCTTCATTGACTAAAGCGTGCCATTGAGAAACAGTGGTTGGATAAAGTACTAATTTTTTCATCGCGGAACCCCAAATACTGCGCTGCACAAGGTTTGTATGTGTAATAATTTATAAGCTAATTTATTGTGCATATCTTAATTTTAGAACATTGATGACCAATATCTAGAAAAAATGAAAAAAAAATGTTCAATATCATCGAGATAGAGAGTTTCCTAGGGATTTTTTGTTTAAATACTGTCATTTACCCCAATATATCGGTTGCATATATTTTTTAAGCCAGGTAGGATATTCAAAAATAAATCATTTATAATCGCATGAAATATCACTGCTACAACTTTTTTAAAAAAATTATCAAAAATTCATTAAAAATCTGCCCAATTTTAGCAGTATTTATTACTGGCTGTTGTCATATTAAACACACAAACCCAGATCCGTTAGAAAAACCCAACCGGGCATTTTTTTATGTCAATAATAAAATCGATTATGTTGCGCTTAAACCTGCAGCGACCATTTACAGCACGATATTACCTAAACCTGTACGTGCTAGCGTAACCAATTTTTTTAATAATTTTTTAATGCCAAATACCATCGGTAATGATATTTTACAAGGTGATTTTTATTTTGCTTTACAAGATACCTGGCGGTTTGCGATTAACTCTACTTTAGGTATCGGTGGTTTGTTTGATGTCGGTAAACATATTGGTTTGCCGCCGCACAATACTGATTTTGGTATCACAATGATGAAGTGGGGCTGGCGCCATTCGACTTATATCGTAGTACCATTTTGGGGCCCGACGACTATTCGTGATGGCTTGGGCTCATTCGCTGACTATTATGCTTTTAGCCCTTATTTCTGGTTGTTACGTACAACAGCATTGCGCACCGGATTTTGGGCAGTGCAAGGTGTTAATATCAGGGCCAATTTATTACAATACAACAAACTTTATAAGCAAGTTGCTTTTGATCCGTATATATTTACCCGGAATATTTTCTTACAACGACGACAAATGATGTTAAAGCAATCCATTGCTAACACTGGATTTAAACCACCACAACCATTCAGCAAAAAAAGTGAAGCTGAGCAAATTCGCATTATGCGACATACCCAATGGTATTATTGATTTAAAATTATGTTTCATATCGTTTTATATGAACCGGAAATTCCACCTAATACCGGAAATATCATCCGCTTGTGTGCCAACGCCGGTAGTCAGTTGCATTTAATTAAGCCATTAGGTTTTTCACTGAATGAGAAAAAATTGTTGCGTGCTGGTTTAGATTACCATGAATTTGTACAATTAAAAACGTATGAAAATTATACTGATTTTATTCAACGGACACAATTTAACCAAATTTATGCAGTTTCAACTAAAGGACAAAAAGGTTATCATGAGATCGCGTATCAATCGAATACGGCTTTTTTATTTGGACCAGAAACAAGGGGTTTGCCAGATTCTATACTAAAGTTGTATGATAACAACACGATATTACGTGTGCCCATGTCTAGTACATCAAGAAGCTTGAATTTGTCTAATTGTGTAGCGATAATACTGTACGAAGCGTTAAGACAAAATCAATTTTGTATTGACTAAACACAGCTAACTTTACAAGCTGGTCTGCTACACTTATAGTAGATTCCGTTAGTTGGGATGATAAAAGACGAAAAATAAATAGGAGATAATAATTATGTCAAAGGGGCAAATTTTGCAAGACCCTTTCTTAAATGAACTAAGAAAAGAAAAGGTTCCTGTGGCGATATACTTGGTTAATGGAATAAAATTGCAAGGGCAAATCGAATCATTTGACCAATTTGTAGTGTTGTTAAAAAATTCAGTCAATCAAATGGTTTACAAACATGCTATATCTACCATAGTACCAACAAAACAAATCACGATGCCTGCTGTGGATACAGATGATAGTGGTAACAACGGTTGAGATTATTAATGTTTATGAGGGTGTATATTGTTTGAACGTCCAAAAGCTGGCGAAAAAGCAGTCCTTTTAAATGTAGACATATCACACGAATCTGAAAAAGCTGACTTTAATGAATTTTTTGAGCTTGCCAAATCCGCTGGTGCTGAAATTGTTGCTACTCTATCGACAAAACGTGATCTGCCAGATGCTAAATTTTTCATCGGTAGAGGTAAAGTATCTGAATTAAAACAAACGCTACGTGCAAGTCATTCCAATTTAATTTTAATTAACCGTTCATTGTCGCCCGCTCAAGAACGTAATTTAGAAAAAGAATTAGCTTGTCGTGTGCTTGACCGCACAGGTTTAATACTAGATATTTTTGCCCAACGTGCGCAGACTTTTGAAGGAAAATTACAAGTCGAATTAGCGCAATTAACGCATTTATCGACACGTCTAGTTCGCGGTTGGACTCACTTGGAACGCCAAAAAGGTGGTATCGGTTTGCGTGGACCGGGTGAGACGCAATTAGAAACGGATAAACGCTTATTGCGTAATCGTATTAAGTCCATCCACAAACGCTTACATAAAGTAAAACAAGCGCGTGTACAAAGTCGCCGTGCTAGGCAGCGTGCATTAGTGCCTACGGTTTCTTTGGTCGGTTATACCAACGCGGGAAAATCGAGCTTATTTAATCGATTGACGGGTGCTGATGTGTTAGCCGCAAATAAACCATTTGCTACTTTAGATCCGACTTTGCGACAGTTATCTGTGCCGGGTTATAGCAATGTGATAGTAGCGGATACCGTTGGTTTCATTCGTGCCTTACCACACGATTTAATTGCAGCTTTTAGCGCTACTCTAGAAGAAACACGCGATGCAAGTTTATTGATTCAGGTTGTCGACATGAGCGATGCAGACCGTAAAGTGCATAGGCAACAAGTCAATCAAGTGTTAAAAACAATTAAAGCCCAAGATGTGCCACAATTGATTGTTTACAATAAGATTGACTTAACCGACGATGCTGAACCAAATGTGGAAAGAGATAGACAAGGCCGACCACAAGCAGTTTGGATTTCTGCAGCGAAAAACTTAGGTATTGATTTGTTAGTTAATGCCATCGGCGAACGCGTGTTCGGTGATCCGATTGTGCGTACATTGATTTTAGATCAAAAACAAGGGAAATTACGCGCAAAACTATATGCTGCTAAAGCTGTGATGAACGAACGCTTAGATAGTCACGGTTTTTGGATTTTAAATGTTAAAATGACAAAAAGTGATTTTAGCCAATTATTACCGCAAATTAATCTCGATAGTAAAGCCGATTTAAAACCAATATTCATTTCTTAATAAACCGTCCCCCTCTTTTCTCAAAAGAGGGGTTAGGGGAGATTTGTCAATATGCTGTTCTGAAAGGATATCTATACAACAGAAAATCCCACCCGTCCTCCCTTTTACAAAAGCCAAGGATGCAGATTACTGCACTTCAAAACATTTAAACATAGGTAATTTGAATTTATAAATCTAACCTAGCATGCGCTTGAATCTGATAATTCCAATCTGCTTTTCGAATAAAACGACAATAACCTGCATAAGCTATCATCGCGCCATTGTCGGTACAAAACTCTAAACGCGGGAAAAATACCTCAGTATGGGTTGATGCAGCAAAGGTTTTTAGGGTGGCGCGGAGTTTTGCATTCGCACCAACACCACCGGCAATGACGAGTTGATTTAATTGCGTTTGTTTGAGGGCGCGGCGTATTTTGATCATCAGCGTATCGATAACTGCTTGTTCAAAACCTGCGGCAATGTCTGCTTTAGTTTGTGCAGCTTGGCCGTGTTGTTCAATTAAATTCCGAGTGAAAGTCTTTAAGCCACTAAAACTCAGGTCCAATCCAGGTTTTTGGCTCATCGGTCGCGGAAAATGATATTTTGTGGCATCGCCCTGGGTTGCTAAATGCGCGAGTTTAGGTCCACCTGGCAAAGGTAATCCTAGCAGTTTTGCAGTTTTATCAAAAGCTTCTCCGGCCGCATCGTCTAGGGTTTCGCCAAGAATTTTATAATCGCCAATACGTTCGGCTTGAATCAACATTGAATGTCCGCCTGAAACTAACAGTGCTAGAAAAGGAAATTGGGGTCGCTTTTCCTCTAACATACACGCTAAAATATGCGCTTCCAGGTGGTGTACGCCGATTGCAGGAATATTCAGCGAATAGGCTAGGCTAGTCGCAAAACTTGCCCCCACTAAAAGTGCGCCCATTAAGCCAGGCCCACAAGTGTAGGCAATCGCATCCAATTGTTTCAACTCGATTTTTGCTTGAGATAAAGCTTGATTTAATAACGCTATGAGGCGCCGACTATGATCACGTGAAGCTAACTCGGGTACAACACCACCATAGACATTATGCAGATCGATTTGACTGTGCAATACGTGGCTGAGCAGTCCACGTTGATCATCGTAGATCGCAATGCCAGTTTCATCACAAGAAGTTTCAATGCCAAGTATTTTCATAAGCTCCTATAATAATCTTTGTACCAACAGGACTCAATGGCCTTGCTGAGGATTTGGCATAATTGGATAAAAAAGCCGGCCCATCACCACAAAACAATCTGGGAGTTGTTGAAAACTTTACAAATCAATACGAAAAAGATTAGAATGCAAAGCTTAATCAAATTATTTTATAATTAATGTTCAATTATAATACATTTATAGGTAGGTAAATTTTAATATGCCGTATGTAACCGCAAGAAAAGGCGAAGATGCTAATTTGACATTACGACGTTTTAAACGTTCTTGTGAAAAAGCTGGTGTTCTAGCAGAATGTAGAAAACGTGAGTATTATGAAAAACCAACAGCAAAACGTAAGCGACTTAAATCTGCTGCGCGTAAGCGTCACTTAAAACGTTTGGAAAAAGAATCATTACCCGCTGTACGTGGCAAACTGCGCAAACGTAAAAAGAAATAAATAAGAGATAGCTGGATGGCACAAGCTCTAAAATTACGTATTCAAGAAGATATGAAATTGGCTATGAAGGCCAAAGACAGTCAAAAGCTGGCTGCGATACGTTTAATCCTTGCTGCAATAAAACAAAAAGAAGTCGATGCAAAAATCCAATCTAATGACGATGAAGTTTTAGCTATTCTTGAAAAAATGCTCAAACAACGACGTGATTCTTTAGCCCAATACCAACAAGCGCAGCGCGAGGATCTCGCTGCCAAAGAACAATATGAAATTGAATTGATTCAGCAATATTTACCTGAACCTCTGAACGAGGAAGAAATCGATAAAATTATTACCGCAGCAATTTCGCAAACTCAAGCACAATCGATTAAAGACATGGGAAAAGTCATGGGTATCGTCAAGGCCCAAGTTCAAGGAAGGGCAGATATGAAATTAGTCAGTGAAAAAATAAAACAAACCCTCAACGCCTAATGGCCCGACTCATCCCGCGCAATTTTGTCGATGACTTAATTAGTCGATCTGACATTGTTGAAATCATTAACCAACGTGTTCCATTAAAAAAGCGTGGCGCCAACTACGAAGCTTGTTGTCCTTTCCATAATGAAAAAACCGCTTCTTTTAAAGTCAGCGCAGCGAAACAAATCTATCATTGTTTTGGTTGCGGCAAAGGTGGTAATGCGATTAGTTTTTTAATGGAGTACGATCGTTTAGATTTTGTTGAAGCCGTAGAGCAATTAGCATCACAGTTAAGCTTGACTGTACCGTTTCAAAATAATGCCACTACCCAGGAACAGCGGCGTTATATTAGAGATGAAAAGTTTGCCCTAGAAAAATTACTGCAACGTATTAGTCAATTTTACACAAAGCAATTAAACCAAGCGATTGGCACTAAGGCAGGTGAATACTTAGCCAAGCGCGGTATCAAAAAAACCAGTATGGCTAATTTTCAACTAGGTTATGCACCAGCGAGTTGGGACGCCATAATAAAAAATTTTGCAACAACGCATGAAAATCGCCAAACATTATTACAATTGGGGTTGATCATCAATAAAGGTCAGCATCATGCTTACGATAGATTTCGCGATCGACTTATGTTTCCCATCAAAAACCGCCGCGGTCAAATCATTGCTTTTGGCGGTCGTAGTTTAGATGGACAGGAACCTAAATATTTAAATTCCCCGGATTCAAATTTATTCCATAAAAGCCAGGAATTATATGGACTGTATGAAGTATTGCAACAAACGCAACAAAATCTGCCGTATCTAATCGTAGTTGAAGGTTATTTGGATGTCATCAGTTTACACGAGCAAGGGTTGCCATATGCAGTTGCGCCGTTGGGAACCGCACTAACCCAAGAGCATTTACGCCGACTGTGTCGTTATACGGATAAGATATATTTTTGTTTCGATGGCGATAACGCTGGGCAAAACGCGGCGTGGCGTAGTTTGACAATGACATTGACACAAATGCAAAGAAATTTAACTTTTTATTTTGTGCAATTGCCAGCGCAACATGATCCAGATAGTTTTATTCGAGCAAAAGGTCATGCTAGCTTTGAAAGTTTATTAGCCCAAGCACCTAGCCAAGCTGATTTTTTCTTTCAGCATATTTTTGCTAATGCAACCACCCTAGATGCAAAAAACCAAGCATGTCAACAAGCATTAATATTAATTCGGCAAATGCAAGATGATATTTACCAAAAATTTCTATTAAATAAATTAGCAGAACTTACAGGATTAACCTTGCCAGAATTAACACAAAAGCCGAATGTAAATACAACAACACAAACAAAATCAAACCCAAGCTCAAGTACTGCACTGAGGTTGTTTATGGCCTTGCTAGTGATGCAACCGAACTTGATTGAAAAAATTGTTGATATGGAA
>JBCDIY010000060.1:0-7204 GCA_038748435.1 Pseudomonadota bacterium
CCTAGTTTTGCTGTGGAAACTCCATTTTTTATTATTAAATTCAGAAGGTTAGAATAAAAACAACCAAGTGGATAAGTTCTGGAATACAAATGTATATTATTGGATAACTTTAGTTTAAGAGTAACTTAATTGTCTTTGGCATAACTTATCCACAGCTTGTTCCTGGGCCAATTCCAGCTAATTGGATTGGTTTATTTTTGTCAGCTTACCATTTTCGAAGAAAAATAAGACTGGTGGCTGGTAGGCGTCAAATTCATAGCGCCAAATTGTGATTGAACGTTGTTGCTCGGCGGCTTGAGTTAACGTATTGACGAAAGTAGGTGCGCCGCAAACTAGTCTGACTCTGGCTTCTGATGCGCCTATAAGTTGTTTGGGTGATTTATAGCAACGTAAAAAACTGCCTGCTAAGTTATGGTTTGTATTAATTTCAGTAACTTTGCCATTGGCAAAGGTAATAATAACTCTGGCTCTGTTAGTGCGAATTTTATTGTTGTTGATCCCAGGTAACACATAAACCCACTGTAGAAGTTGTTGCGGCGTATTGTCTGTTACTTGTTGTTTATCAACTGATTTAGGTTTGCCACAAGCTTGTTCTACTTGCTGCATGCTATTCCCCAAACTTACAGTCCGATATGAGGCTGGACAAGTGTAAGTTAATAAACTTGCCCAAACAGGTTGCCAAAAAAGGCTTGCTACAACGATTAAGATAGCTTTTTTCATAAAAATTCTCGAAATGATTTATCTCACAATATTATTATCTAGCAAGTTAGAGTGTTTTTCTAGGTTTTCCATTGCACACGCATAGCCTAATTCAATTAAATCACGGACTTTAGCCCTTTCTAGTGCGAGTTGGTTATATTCGGTCAAATCCGGTCTTATTAGCACATTAGCTAATTTAGCGTTTTTACGTGAAGCAATAGTGGTGTTGGCAAATAAGGAATCATGTAGCACTTTGTTGAGTTTTGGTAAAGTGTAGTGTTTCAAGCCTAGTTTGTACAACAGCAAATTCAGCGGTTTCAAAATCGGTGGGAAGTGATATTTTTCTGGGATGCCGCGACAATTACCTAAATCGATACCAATATAAAGCCCAGTATTTTCTAAAATAGTATGCATAATGTCGATAGGAAAGTTATTATTAATGGCGCCGTCAACGATAAGTTCGCTATTAATCTCTACCGGTGGAATTAATACAGGAAGTGCAGAAGTCGCGCGCAGTGCAAGCCATAAGAGACCATTGCGAAATATGTGAGGTTGTGCCTGAGTCAAATTAAATCCTACACAAAAGAAGTTTAGAGGTAAATCTTCGATAGTTTTACTTTTAAATAATTTCTTTAAGGCTAAAGTTCCATTAGCACTGCTTAAAAATGAAGTGATAGGTATAGTATAACGATGAAAACGAAACGGTCGCTCTTCAGCGGTGTAAATTTTATTAAAAAATTCGTACAAGTTGTCATAATCATTTTCACAAAATATATGTGCCGCAGCAACAACAGCACCAATGCTGGTACCACCGATGATGTCAATAGGGATATCGTTTTCATATAAAGCCTTGAGCATGCCAATAGCTGCCCAGCCACGGAATAATCCACCACTGATCGTTAAACTAACTTGGATATCTAACAAGAAGCGCATAAACCGTTTTATTGAAGCAGTATCATCTAAGGCAACGTGGTAGTGGTTTTTGCAAGCATAATTCTCAATCCAACGTTGCGAGCCTTTTATATTCTGACGTGCATGTTCTCTGAGTAAAATGAGATTACGCTCAACGACATCGCTAGTTTCGTACTCTAATTTCTTTTTCAGCAGTGGATCGTAGATTTTTTGTTTTTGTGTATCAACTAATATGTAGAGTTTATCTGCATTGTTAATGCACGCATTCCACCAGTATTGATCACTTGTTGGATGAGCAATATAAATAAGATTTTCATACTCATCTTCTAATGAATTAAACAATTGTTCAACTTTAAGTTTGCTGTTGGTTTCTTCTTTAAGAAATTGCGATTGCGCTACAATGAGCGTTTTAGAATTATCTAAAGATAAGTTTAATGCGGTAAAAAAGTGTTGATAATCAATTTTACTGCTGGATGTGATAATGCAACTACAGCGACGCTTTACTTCTTTGTGCTCGATTAATTGTAATGTGGAACGTAATCGATTAATTAGTAACTGATTCACTTCTTTGAGTAAATCAGGATTAGTTTCACAAAGTTTTAGAAAGGTAGGGCCGTCGATCTTAAGTAATTTAGAGCGACGTAGTGCTTTGATCGTAAGCATATGGGAAGAATTGGCAAATACTCCAATTTCGCCAACTAATTCGCCCGGCTTAATAATGGCTGAAATCTCCGCATTTTTGCTGATACTGGCTAAACGACCGTGAACCAAGATATATAATGCATCAGCAGTGTCGCCGTAGTTAAATAATGCTGCATTTTTTTCTAGTGTTATAGGCGAGGAAATTTTTAATAAGCTTTTAAATACTTTCTCATTTTTGTCTTTGAATAGATCGGATTCTTGTAGAATAGCTTTTTCTATGATTGAATCAACCGACATGTTGCTAAAGCCTTTACAAAGTTTGTATTGATAGAATTAATTATAGGACTTGCTAGGTTTGAATAATTATATAGCAATTTTTTAAAATATGATAACTTTTAGGGTTGTAGTACTTATAGCAGGTAGACAGTAGCAGTAGTAAAACTCTGAAGCTTGCCACCAATATCTTCCAGTTATGATGTAACAAGCTGATTAAATTGGAAAAAAATCATATTTGGTTAAAGCTTGCAATCATATATAATCTTATTAAAATAAATACAAATATGGAAAAAAATTGCGAAATATGTTAAGGTTTTGACATCAATTTAAAGGTTACTCTATGAAACAATTGCAAAAATACGATATTGCTTTACCGATTGGTAGTATAGATGCCTATATCCATTGGACTAATCGGGTGCCGATGCTGACTCCGGAAGAAGAGTTAGATTTAGCAAAACGTTGGCATGAATCGCAAGATTTAGAAGCCGCAAGAAAGATGGTGATGGCACATCTACGGTATGTTGTGCGTATTGCCCGTGGTTTTGCTGGATACGGCTTAGCGCAAGCAGATTTAATTCAGGAAGGCAACATCGGTTTGATGAAAGCAGTCAAACGCTTTGATCCTAGTGTCGGCGTGCGTTTAGTTTCATTTGCTGTGCATTGGATTAAAGCAGAAATTCATGAATTTATCATTAAGAATTGGCGTATCGTTAAAATTGCAACGACTAAAGCACAGCGAAAAGTGTTCTTTAATCTGAGAAAAATGCGTAAACGCTTGGGTTGGTCCAGTCTGGCAGAACGTGAAGCAGTGGCAAAAGATTTAGGCGTACCAGCAAAAGTAGTAGAAGATATGGAAATGCGTATGGATTCTTATGACATGGCTTACGATATGTCCGATCATGACGATGATAATACGCATACGCGTATTGTTGCACCAGTAAATTATCTAGAAGATAAACGCTATGATCCCGCATTACTAACAGAGAATAACGATACTTTAATACAAAACAATTCAGGCTTAGCTGCAGCATTCAGTCAGTTAGATGAACGCAGTCGAGATATTTTACAACAGCGTTGGCTGATTGAAAAAAAAGCGACTTTACATGAATTGGCAGCGAAATATCAAGTTTCTGCAGAAAGAGTTCGCCAACTAGAAAAACAAGCAATGCAAAAACTCAAAAAGTGCATGCAAGCGGCATAATCATAGACTTATCCTTGCCGAAGCGGGCGTAGCCAAACACTAGAAAATGTAAGTTGAAATGAGCTTATTGTAGTCGGTATGCAGCACGGCGCAATATCGGGGAAAATGTAAGTTGGACTGAGCGAAGCTAAACCCAACTCAACAAATTTGAATTGAGAGCTAAACATAATGCCTTTTAAAAAACTCATTAACAAGATCTTAGGTAAACATTCTGCCAAACCTTATGTCAGTGAAGCAGATGAGTTTTTGCACGATTTTGATAAAACACATACGCGATCTGATTCCCAAGCAAGAGAAATAGAAAAACACGAGCGCATTGCTAAATCGCGCGATAATCCTATCAAACAGCAAAAAGACTCAAAAATTTGGCAAGACTTTTAACAGCAAAGGCCATTTATGCAAGAAATAGAATTAAAATTAACTTGCTCAGCTCAAACCTTGAATCAAATAAAAGCCGCGCCAGAATTAAACCATAGTAAAGCTGATAGCCGTCGGGTTGTCAGTGATTACTACGATACAAAAGATTTATTTCTACTTCAAAATGGCTATATATTACGTGTACGTGATATTGGCGATGCATTTATACAAACCATCAAGACCGCCAATAAGAGCCAAGCAGGATTACATAAACGCCAAGAATGGGAAACACAGGTTATAAACTTTTTTCCTGATTGGCAATATTTGCGAGAAATACTTGATCAAAGCACGATGCAGCAATTAGAGAAGAAAAAGCTAGAGAAAATATTTGTAACGGATTTTACCCGAACAGCATATAAAATCGATCTACCAGAACAAACTCGAGTAGAATTGGCGCTTGATGAAGGACAAGTGAAGACCACTGGTAATTCCAGTCCTATTTGTGAAGTTGAAATTGAATTAATGCTTGGTGCTGAAAAACAATTATTCGCTTATGCAAAGCAATTACAAGCAAAATATCAATTAATCCCTGAAGATAAAAGTAAAGCTGAACGTGGATTTGAACTGATGAAATTAGTCGGATCTAAATAGGTTAAATCTGACTAAAACGGCGTGTATTACCGAATAGTCTTGACTATTAGGGAAAACACGCCATAATAGTCAAATGAAAAGATATTTAGAATCCTATATTTTACAAGATCTAAACCAAAAAATAGTACTGCTATCAGGACCACGTCAGGCTGGCAAAACCACTATAGCAAAACAGCTATATCAATCTTATGATTATTTGAATTACGATCTTTCTGAGCACCGAGTAGTACTACAAGAAAAAAGCTGGGATCGTCACAAAAAGCTTATTATCTTTGATGAAATCCACAAGATGAAAAAATGGAAACAATGGTTAAAAGGTGTTTTTGATGTTGAAGGTATTCCACCAGAATTAATGGTAACTGGCAGTGCCAAGTTAAATGTTTATCGAAAAGTGGGAGACTCACTTGCCGGGCGGTATTTTCAGTATCGCTTGCACCCGTTAGATTTAAAAGAGTTATGTCATAAAAAAAATCACCCTCCAGAAGAGTTATTTGCGCAGCTTTGGCAATGTAGTGGCTTTCCAGAACCTTTTCTAAAAGGCAGTAAAACTTTTTATCGACGTTGGCGTCGTACTCATATAGATATAATTTTGCGCCAAGATTTACTTGATATACAAACTGTAAAAGACATTAATTCTATCGAAACATTGGTTCAATTACTGAAAAATCGTATAGGCAGTTGTATTTCTTATGCGAACCTAGCACGTGACCTAGAGTACGATGCAAAAACCATTAAACGTTGGTTAGAACTATTAGAAAATTTGTATCTGATATTTAAAGTAAAACCTTACAACAAAAATATCGCACGGTCACTACTAAAAGAACCAAAGTATTATTTTTATGACCATGCTTATGCAGAAAACGATGATGGTGCTCGGCTAGAGAATATGGTCGCTGCTAGTTTACTTAAAGAGTTAGATTACATTGAAGACACCACAGGAAAATCAACAGCATTACGCTATTTACGTAGTAAAGATGGGCGTGGATTAGATTTTATTACACTGATTGATGAACAACCGCGGCATATTATTGAAGTAAAAAAATCTGATGACAAACCATCCAAACATTTTGCATATTTCGCAAAATATCTACCGGAGATCAAAAAAATCCAATTAGTTAAGGAACTTAAACGTGAGAAAACCTTTGCCGATGGTATTGAAGTTCGTTCTTTAGTCCATTGGCTTGCACATTTAGACCTACAGCAAGCATAGATTTTTTAAATTAAAATGGTTTAGGGGTTGCTCAACTTAGGTATTGTCATTCCCGCAAAAGCGAGCGTTGCTGCGTAATCCAAAAAATGATCTGTCATTCCGGATTTTTTTGCCTATGGATATCTGTAGTTGGTAGCCGGTGTGCAACGCAGCGAAACACCAGGCAAGTACTAAAACCTTCTTGAAATATAAATGAGCAAAAAGTCACAATCAAAATCACCAAAAAAACCATAAAAAAATTTATTCGTTTTAAGAAAACCTTAAGCTAAATCAGAGTATAATAAAACTAATAACAATAAAATCATCGGATTCTAAGTGGTAAACAGAAAGAGGTGATATTATGGATACCACAAATGATACCAAAGTTAATATCCAGAGCATTCTGGATTTTCTAAGTAACTTGTCTCAAGTTGATGCTTATACGAGCCAAGCAAAAACGATTTATTCTCAGATTTTCTATGCGTTAAAAACTCAAAATCAGGAAGATAAGCAAGTAGCGATAAAGAACTTTATTGCTTTTTTGAAAACACTGAAACTAGCTAAAAAAGCTTTTGAAAAAGACATCGTCACACAAGCAGAAATTTTTTTAAAAAAATTAACAAAGCAAACAATCAAAAAAAGCACAGAGATAAAAAAGAAAAAATTATGGCTTGGATTAAGAGAAAAAACTGTAAAAACCACACACGAAGAACAAGTAGAAACTATTAATTTTGAAAAGTTAGTCTGGCAGTTGCAGGAAAAAGATAAAATTCAAATTGCCTTGTTAGAAGTACAATATGCTAATGATGAGAACTTACTAACAATCTTGAAAGAATCAGGTGTGAAAGATGTTTATATTTTATTAGATAAAAAAATTGAGGATACAAATGCTTTTAACGAGTATGCAGTAAATTCCAGAGATGTAGGTTTAACTGTACACGGCTATGTTTGTCGAGATGATACAGGCTTATTGGAATATTATCATTTTAATCCACGTGATAGTATTTTTGTTGCTACAAATCATTTAAATACGTGGGCAAAAGCAACAGTTTTGGCATTTGTTAATGAAAATTCACGTTATAAAGAATTATCTAGGATGCAAATGTCAATGCAGCATTTTTTTACGACTTATGTATTACCAAAGACTTTAATACAGGAAAATATTTTTGAACTATCTATACTTCTAAAAGACAATACCAAAAAACCAGCTGATGGATGGCATGAACAACATGAAGTATTTTACTTAGGAGAATCACAGAAAAAAGGAACAGAAGAAA
>JBCDIY010000061.1:0-7190 GCA_038748435.1 Pseudomonadota bacterium
CGCAAGTCCAATCTTCTTTATTAGCACAATCTGGACAGGCTTTTTTCAAACCGGAAGAAGAACAAACAAATTCAGAAATTAATTCTGATAACCCCATAGATACTTCGACTTATTTAGCAAAGCAATCAAGCCATCAAAATCAACGTTGTTGTGTTATCAGCTAATAGGAGGTGCAGGTCGAGTAGAACGGCCAGATCACTCTGACCGAACCCTCTCAGAACCGGCCATGCAGAATTACCGCAACCGGCTCCCAGTAGAACTGATGTCCTCACATCGTTCAGTGGTTAGCAAAACATCGATGTCAGTTTTCCAACTTTAGGGAAACCGTAGCTATCTAGTAAACAATAGAACTGTTTCCAACTCATTGGTCTCCGACGTCCTCTACGATTAAACCATTTGTAAAGTATACGCAGACATGCTTTCCTGAATGCTGTAACCTTTGCCGTGTTGTCGCTGATATGATGGTAATTCATCCAACCAACGATGACTCGACTTATAGTTTTCAATACTATCTCAGTTTTGGTATTCAGGTTTTGCTTGAGATAATTCTTCAGCCCTTTGAGTTTTGCAGAGAATCGATCTTTACGACTAGTAAATTTCAGTCGCCAGAAACCTTTTCTTGCCATTGCCCAGTAGGCCGTAAATCCCAAGAATTTGTATGTTGGTATGCGCTCTCCTTTTTCATGAGCAACTTGTGCCGCAATACGACCTGATGGAAGTAATTGTGACTTTTCCTCATGTAAAGAAAGACCAAATTTATTTAGTCGTTTCGGTAGCACTTTGTAAAAGCGTTCTGCGTCTTTGGTTTTCTGAAAGATAAATACCATATCGTCTGCGTATCGGATTTGCTTGGCATCTCCTTCTAAGTGATTTTGTCGAATTGTTTCGAACCATTCATCTAGAACATGGTGCAAGTAAATATTCGATAGGATTGGCGATATTATTGAGCCTTGGGGACAACCGCAAGTGCTGCGTGAGATTTGATTTCCCTCTTTAATTACTGGCGTAATCAGGATCTCGATTAACTTCAGAAAACGTTTGTCTGATATTTTGAGTTGCAATAACTTCATTAGTCCCTCGTGAGGAATTGTATTGAAATATTTGCGAATATCAATTTCGACGACAGCACCAGTCGGGTATTGATAGGTTGCTTTCGTCAACGCTTTTAGTGCATCGTGACAATTTCTGTTTGGGCGAAATCCATAAGAGCTGGGCAAGAAAAGCGGCTCATATATTTTATTTAATATCGCACTTACTGCCAGTTGTACCAGCTTATCTTCGAAACACGATATCGCTAATGGCCGTTTACTTCCGTCCTCTTTAGGTATTTCAGTTAACCGTACCACTTGTGGTCGGTACGTGCCACGGCGAATACGCTTGATGAGACTTTGTAAGTTTCCATCAAGCTTCTCTCCATAGTAAGCCTTTGTCACCTTATCGATTCCAACAGCCTTATTCCCGTCCAACTGGTGGAATTGTTGCTTTAACATTTCAGCGCTTAGAATATATCCGATATTATTGAAAATAATATTTGGAGTTCTTGCTGATAGTTCACCTATGCGTTCGAGTTTTGTTAACCATGCTAATCCGTCGTTGCTGTGTACGGCCACTGTTTCTTTTCTCCCGCTGTTCTACTTGCTAGCCCTTTGCTCCACAGGCATTACCCTGCTTCATCACTACTATGGCTAGCTCCGACTTCCATAACATCATCTCGTTTGTCTCGTGTTTTGGCACTTGTACGCACGATACTCCTATCCGGGAGAATACTATGGATCTCACAAGTTTCGCCATCCATCTTTACTGACTCGCCGACGCCTACAACCCCGGCCTCTGGTTAAGATACGTCACCAGTTTTACCGTATCTTATCCTATTGCTTGCCACGTACCGGACCGTGTCAGCTCGGGCAACTAACCTTTTTCGGGGCTAAAGCGTTCACCTTTCGATTTCGGCTCGAAAGTTTCGCTGTCTACGCTTCGTAACCATCGTTACCTTTGGTCACGCAAGACTCGCTACGCGGTGGTGCTGGTTTCACCTTCCGCGACAGGACTTCCACCTGCAAGATGGATACGACTTCTTGTCGCACCCGGAATCCTGGTAAAAAAGACTCAAACACTATCATAGTAAATTTGCTATGGTCTTCTTCCCTATTTATAACATCTTTCAGAATATGAACCGGAGTGTTTACTAATAATTTACGCATAACAAAATCAAAAAAATTTTCATCAATTTGTTGAGCCGGTTTGAATAATACTAAACTGCACTCTTTCTCTAATCGTTGGCGTATGTCATTAAGTGCATTTTGGTAGGTATAGGTACGAATCCAGGGTTCATGAGATTCTTGAGCAGATGCTTTTTCATATTGAGCATAAATATAAGTCCGTATTATTAGTAATGCCTGCAAATTTATTTCAATATTTTTTGTATCTAATTCGCTAAGTTTACGATACGTTTGTATTATATCTTCTTTAGTTTTCTCTTCAAACTCTAAAGGATTGTTTCCTTTATAAGGTGGTTTAATATCAGGAATAAAGGGGAAAATTGCTTTACTAGCTTCACCTGGCAATAATTGACCACTTAGACAAGAATGAACAGAAATTCCGAAATCTGCCATCTTATGTTGAAAATACGTACAAGTCACACCATTGTTTTGACCATATTCTTTTGAGACCACTGGGATTTTACTATGATAATGTATAATTACAGGTTCATTTTTTAATTTTTCAAATGCCAGTTTACTCATATAGGGAATTGCTATATGTAATTTAGATAATACCATATTGCAATTTTTATCTTTTACTTCGCTTATTGCGACTACAATTTTTTTTAACTGATTACCAGAATAAGTTGCATCGTCAAAATAGATAAAATGTTCAGATTTTTCTGAGTTTTTATAAGTTAGAGCAAATTTAACCTTCAAACCGTAAATTTTGACACGAATGGGGTCGCTACCCTAAGTTGCTTGCTAGTGCAACTACCTATAAATTTTTTTAATCATTACAATTGTCAAGTAACCACTCTCCACTATTGATAAGCAGCTCTCTAGGAACGCGATTTTGTCCTCACATACATTATAAGTCTAGTGAAATACAGCCAACAGGCAGTGTTTTGCTACAATGGATAAACGTGAGGTTAGAATTTTTTCGCTCTGATTGAAAACTCACGCCTTTTTTCATCCTCTTCCTCGTTTACACTGCTTGTGCTTGTAGATACTGGTTGCTCCGTTAATTTTTGTCGTTGCTTACTAACTAATACACTAATAGGTATTCTAGGTTCAAAGAAGTCCTCAGTAGCTTTTTTACCTCCATTTTTTATCAAGGTAATATTGTTCTTATTTAGTTGGCCAGTTTTTTGTTTTTTCCTTTTTGGTTCGCGTGAGTCCGGACTGTAAAAACAATTCGGGTTTTGAATATTAGCCGTTTCAGTGAAACAACCAACTTGGGTAAATAGTCGTTTCGAAACTTCTTGGCCAAAAACGTGCGTGGTTATATCAGCTGCAGTTCGGCCTTCATTGGTAACACCATCTTGGGCACCCTCTTTAATTAACAGGGCCAAGTTATTCTGGTGGCCCCCAATAGCGGCTTCATGTAAAGGTGTTTTATTATACTGATCTAAACGGTTAATACTCTCTTTACCTACTTTAACTAACAACGCCTGTAGAATATTAGAAGGAACGTACCCTGCCGCATGGTGGATAATGGTTTTGCCATAGTTATCCTCTTGCTGCAATGTAGGTTTATCATAGTAAGGAGAGAAATAGTTATATAGTTCACGATCTTGTTCTGTAAAAGTATGGCTTAACTTATCTGGTTGTACCCAAATTGATTTTTTTTGTTCACAAATAAACACATACATTTCTGGAGTACGTTTGAAACGATCGGTTTGTTTTCGCAACGCAGAAAATTGCGCTTCATTGAGTGTCACTTTTAGTTTCCTAATGAGGGTTAAGTTACGTGTTAACACAGCAAAATGTAATACATTTCGCTGCTCCCGATTTTTTACCATACAATCAGCCTGTTTATCCATTAAAAACTCGCTAATAGCCGTCTTATTCTCCTTAACGGCTTTTAATAATGGGGTTTCATTAAGGGCGTTGCGTTGATTTAACAAATGAGCAGTTTTGTGATTAGTGACCAATAACTGTACGACAGCTAAACGTCCTGTCGTTACTGCTCGCAAAAGCAGATGCTCTTTTTTGCGACCAATTTTTTCAATCTGATCTGCTACAGCCAATGCTTCAGCTATTTTCTCAAGCGAACCCGCTTGTAAGAGTAAAAATATAGGTGGCAAAACCGCCGGAGGTTTGACAACAATACCGTAATGCGTTGTAAGCCATGATATATCTTGCTGCCATTGATGTTGGCTACGTTCATGCCACTGCTGAAATGCCGATTTTACATATGCGTTGGCTTCAGGTTCTGTCCATTGATTGATTTTAGCTAAATGGCCTAAAACCTTTTCACCTAATCCCCGTTGTTGACTTAATCCAAAATGTTTTACTTGATGACAGGATGGACATAATACTTCAAGACCAGCCAAGATTTGAACTTTATTTTTATCATCATATGTCCAAACTTCATTACACTCAACAGAGTACGTGCTCTCATCATCTCCACAAATTTCACAACAATAATTAGCATTTTGGTAATTCTGTTTTCTGATTTTATCCCATTGATACTTGCTAAGCTTACTTCTTAGGTTTTCATGCCATGCGGTCTTAGGGACAAGTTCAAGTTTTAATTTTTTGGGTGATTGGGAAGATGAAGTCTGATTAGCGGAAGTTAGTTGCTCATTGATCATCGCTTTCTCCTCACAACGTTCCTTAATATCAATTCAGTTTATTACTGGAATAACACTGTCGGTTTTTGAGTTCTTTTCTATTATTTTATCAATGATAGTCATAAGATCGTCTCTGGATAATTCTTCAAGCAATAAAATTGTTTGCCCAGTTTTTGTCTTACGCAGCCTGAAAGGAAGCATTTCTTTTTTTTCTAATTCAGCAAGTTGCTCTGGTTGAATATAACACCAGGCTTTATCATCTGTCGTCGTTTTCCAATCACTCATTAGCTCTAAAGCCTTAGAAAACCTTTTTAGCGCAGCTAGCACGCTTGTGCTTTTCTCCTTGTGATGACGATGCCAGAAACTAATCCCATTAGCATCTGGCTTAACAGGCAATATTTCTTTCCCATCAGAGGTGGCTGCAGGAAGGGATAGGTTTAATTTTTTAATCGCCTTGTTAGCTTCTTCATGCCCTAGTTGCGCCGCTTTTATAAAAAGTTTTTTTGCTTCTTCTCGCCTTGATAAAACATTATCAACCCCATCCCAATATAAAAAAGCCAAGTTAAAGTAAGCATGAGGTAACACAGGAAGATTGAAGGGGCCCTCTGTTCTTTTGCAGTTTTCACCACTATCTAATTCAATTGCAAGTTCATAATACTTAAGTGCCTGAGAAAGGTCTTGAGTGACACCATGCCCGTATCGATATAGTGTGCCTAATTGATTACAACTATTCGGATTATTCAATTTCGCAGCTTGTTGATGATATTTAAAGGCTTGTTGATAAGCAGATGAGTCTGTTTTAGCTAAACTTTCATAGTAATAGCCAAGGCTACATAAACAATCTGGATCAGAATAGCTAGCACCTTGTTCCAAATAAGTAAGTGCTTTATCGGTATCTTTCTCTCCCAAATATTCCGTTAGATAACTTGCCCCTAAGCGGGCCAGTGCTTGTGGATATTTTTGTTCCACTAGTATTCCTAAAAGCCGCTGCACTTTTGCTTTTTGTTCAATAGGTGAGTCCTCAGTGATTAAGTGCCAATACCTGTCCATCACAATAAATTTATATTTTTCATCTTGAATAAAATAGATAACCTCATCGGCATGTTGCCAAAATTGTTTCTCTAATATTTGATAGTCATTTTCTGATAGGTCATCTTCCGTTGTGGATGCTAACAGCATTGCTTGTGCAATAATATTTCCAGATTTTGCAGCACCTATCAACTGTTCAACTAATTGTTGCTTTTCTTTTGAATGAGATGTGTTTTTATCATGTTGGCTTAAACGTACAAATTCAAATAAAGGATAGATAGTAGCAAGATGCATGGCTTCATATTTTAATAAATTAAGCGTCATGGTTGGACAACGCTGTAATCGCATAAGAATGTCATCCATATCATCAGGTTTTTCAATCGCACGAACTGCGATTGGATACTTTTGTTGGGCAGCTTTTTCTAACCATGCCAAACCGGTTTTTTCATCTTTGATAACTTCGGGATTTGTTCCAAGTAACAACATCATTGCTAAATCAAATTGTGCGGCCGGCCAGCCTTTCTGTGCCGCTAGGTTTATATTTTCATATGCCTTTTTATCATCCTTTCCTAAAGATGTTCCACCGCGGTAAACAAGCCCTTGCACATAGTAGGCATATTTATTTTTTTGTGTAATCGCTTTTGCTAACCAATTAAACCCTTTTGCTTCATCACGTTCTTCACCATAAAAATACAATGACGCAGCACTTGCTTGACTGTCTGCATCACCTAACTCGGCTGCCTTTAAAAACCAAAGCAAGGCCTTCTCCTGATTGGGTGGCCCACCACTGCGCCCATTCAAAAAATAAGCCCCCACTTGATAAATTGCAAATATCTCATTCCATTGCGCAGCATTACAATATAGCTCAAAAGCGCGTTTGAAGCTTTGTTCAACACCGACTCCTGTTGCATAACATCGACCAAGTAAAACTATAGCAGTGCTCATGCCTTGGTCCACCGCTAAGTTTAGATATTTGATGGCCAGCGGGATGTCATTTGCTTTCCCTACGGTCAAATAATAATTGCCTAAATTCGCTTGTGCAAACGCATGGCCTTTATCGGCAGCTTTTTTCAACCATGCAATAGCTTCTTCATCGTTATGAATCGCCCCTTTCCCCAGTAAATAGACTTCACCGAGTAACGCCTGCGCTTCTGCGACATCTTGATTTGCTGCATGAGTTAGATAGTTAATCGCTTTTTTATAGTCAGCTTTTGTAAAATAAAAATTTCCTAAAAACGAAGACGCATCAGTATTGCCATTTTTGTGAGCTTGCTCAAGCAATAAAAGGACTTCTTTTTGTTTTTGAACATCTTGTAGATAATGGCACGCCAGTATCATTAACGCATTTTCATCATTTTCCTGGGTTTTTTTTAGCAAAGCGGGA
>JBCDIY010000062.1:0-7025 GCA_038748435.1 Pseudomonadota bacterium
AAATTGTAGGTTGGGTTGAGCATAGCGAAGCCCAACAAATCAAAAATTGACCGTGTTTTAATGTCGGGAAAAAATAATACTGTGTTGCGTTGGTTAAACCAACTTACAAAATTCAATTTTTTATTGAGAATATTTATATGAGTAACAATATTAATACAACGTATGATTCTTCTAATATTAAAGTATTAAAAGGCTTAGAAGCGGTACGTAAACGTCCTGGGATGTACATCGGTGATACCGATGATGGTACCGGTTTACACCACATGGTGTTTGAAGTCGTCGATAACTCTGTCGATGAAGCCTTAGCAGGATTTTGTCAAAATATTGAAGTGATCATTCACAATGATAATTCCGTTACAGTACGTGATGATGGTCGAGGTATTCCGGTCGATATTCATCCGGAGGAACAGCGTTCTGCAGCAGAAGTTATTATGACGGTATTACATGCTGGGGGTAAATTCGATAAAAAATCTTATAAAGTTTCCGGTGGTTTACATGGCGTTGGTGTTTCGGTGGTAAATGCATTATCGCAAGATTTACATTTAACCATTAGAAAAAATGGTAAAGTGAATTATCAGCTCTATCATATGGGGGTGCCGGATGCACCACTAAGCGTGACAGAAGATACTGATTTACACGGTACCGAAATTCGCTTTTATCCTAGTGCAGAAATTTTTACTAATATTGAATTTCATTACGATATTTTGGCGCGACGTTTGCGTGAATTATCTTTCTTAAATTCAGGCGTAAAAATTACTTTAATCGATGAACGTTCTGGAAAAACTGACGTATTTCATTATGAAGGTGGTATTAAGGCATTTGTCGAACATCTTAATCGCAATAAAACGCATATCAATGATAATGTATTCTACTTTTGTGGTGAAAAAGATGCGGTTATTGTTGAAGTTGCTATGCAGTGGAACGACAGCTTTCAAGAAACACTATTTTGTTTTACAAATAACATTCCGCAACGCGATGGTGGTACGCATGTTGCTGGTTTTCGCGCTGCGTTAACTCGAACTTTAAATAATTACATCGATAGTTCTGGTTTAGCTAAAAAAAATAAAGTCTCAACGGTTGGCGATGATGCGCGTGAAGGGTTGACCGTAGTGCTGTCAGTGAAAGTGCCGGATCCAAAATTTTCTTCACAAACTAAGGATAAACTCGTTTCATCCGAAGTCAAGCCGATTGTTGAATCGCTCATTAGTCAAAGTTTTCATGATTTTTTATTAGAAACACCACAACAAGCCAAAGCTATTGCGACAAAAATGGTTGAAGCAGCGCGTGCACGTGAAGCGGCACGTAAAGCTAGAGATATGACGCGGCGTAAAGGTGCATTAGATATGGCTGGATTACCTGGAAAATTGGCGGATTGCCAAGAAAAAGATCCAGCGAATTCAGAAATATTTATTGTCGAGGGTGATTCTGCAGGCGGTTCGGCGAAACAAGGTCGTGATCGCAAACATCAAGCAATATTACCACTGAAAGGTAAAATTCTTAATGTCGAAAAGGCCCGCTTCGATAAAATGCTATCTTCGCAAGAAGTGGCGACATTAATTACTGCATTGGGTTGTGGTATAGGTCGCGAAGAATATAATCCAGATAAATTACGCTATCATCGCATCATCATCATGACCGATGCTGACGTCGATGGTGCACACATCCGTACATTGCTACTAACATTTTTTTATCGGCAAATGCCAGAACTCATCGAGCGTGGCCATGTTTATATTGCGCAACCACCATTATATAAGGTGAAAAAAGGCAAGCAAGAGCAATACGTTAAAGATGATGACGCATTGAATCGTTATTTGACGCAGATTGCACTTGAAGATGCAGCGTTTTATCCAGGTGCTGATATGCCACCTGTGCAAGGTGAGCCGTTGGAAAAATTAGTATTGGAATATAAAAATGTTTTTGATCGTATCGAACGTTTAGCTGCAAAATACGACAAAACAGTATTAACCCAATTAGTTTATATGCGTCCTTGTGTTGTTGATAAATTAAAAGATAAAGCTTGGCTACAACAATGGTGTGACGAATTTTTAACGCAGTTAAAAACGCAAGAAACCAATACCAATTATTATGATATTCAAATCAAAGAAGATACAGAAAAAAACATTTTCTATCCGCAGATTTTATTAACTTCGCACGGTAGTGAGTATGAATATCCGTTAAAATTCGATTTCTTGCTAGCCGAAGATTATCAAAGACTCGTTCAACTTGGCGATCAATTAAAAGATTTAATCCAACCGGGAGCTAAAGTTAAACGTGGTAATCAAGAACGTGCTGTCGCGCATTTCTCGCAAGTCATCGAATTTTTACTGCAAGAAGCCAAACGCGGATTAAGTATTCAACGCTATAAAGGTTTAGGTGAGATGAATCCAGATCAACTCTGGGAAACGACCATGGATCCAGAAAATCGTCGCTTATTGCAAGTGAGTGTTGAAGATGCTGTTTCTGCCGATGAAATTTTTGTTACGTTAATGGGCGATCAAGTTGAACCGCGCCGCGCCTTTATCGAGCAAAATGCACTCGATGTGGAAAATTTGGACGTGTAATTTGCTATTTCATAATATTTAATTATGCAAAGCCCAATATTCAAGAATCACCTTGATCAACGGTGATTCTTGATAATGGTGATGAGCTTTCCGCTTGTTTTTATACTGTTTTTCCCATTACAAATTTAATTTCTTTTCGGCAGTCATCTTCCATGTTATTTAATTTTGTTGTTAACCAATTTTCACTTGTCTTGCTTATTCTGGTAATTTCATCACTTAAGAAGACTAAACGATCAATGTCCTTACGTAATCCACTTTGTAATTGTGTTACTTCGGCAGTTTTAGCTAATTGATTTGCCAATAATGCTTGTGCAGCAGCGGGTAAGATTATACTTAGTTCAAATCCTACAACAGGTACGATGTTCCTTAAGCCACGTATGCCTGAACTGATCGGACCTGCCTTTAAAAAAGTAAAAACTGGTGTGAAAAATCCCTGGCTTTTATCTACGGCTGTAGCACGATTGAAAATCGCATGAGTTAATGCCCCTGCATTATCTGCAATCAATGTTCCCCATTTGAATTGTGGTACTAACATGGCACAGGTAACATAAACTGCGACATTAACTGCAATTCCAGGTAATGCAGCAATAAATTGTTTTCGAATTGAGGGTGACATTGCTTCAATTAAAGATTTTCCTTCAGCTACCAATCGCTCTATTATTCTCTCTGCTTCTTCTTCATATTTTTGTTTTAGGCCTCCGCTCTCTAACAAATTCATATTTTCATTGCTGTTTTGGGATCGACAAAAGAAAACGCTCAAAGATGGAAACATAAAAACCTCTTAATACTAATTAATTATTGCAAAGTACAGCCAACTGTCTTGGTGCAACCGATGTTGTTCTTAGATAGTCGAGTACCTTGCTTGCTATTTAGCCTGATAGGCTTTGGAAATTGAAAATATAGATATATTTAATTCCTTGAATATTGTAGCTTAGAAAAGTAATTTTAAAATCCGTGGTTTTTACCCTAAACATAATTTATGTTTTGATAATATCAAGCATTATAGTAATTAAAACTTAATATATCGGCTAAATTAGGCTTGTCTAATACGGTCATCAATAACCGATCTAAACCGAGAGCAACGCCGGAACAATCAGGTAAGCCGGCTTTCAGGGCGTCAAGAAAATAGTGGTCGATAGGTAGAGTTGCTAAGTTCTTCGCTTTGCGCTGTTGATTTTGCAGCTCGAAACGCTGCTGCTGTTCTGTTGCATCGGTTAATTCTTCAAAACCATTAGCTAATTCAACACCTTGATAGTAAACTTCAAAGCGTTTAGCGACGGTAATGCCTTGAGTCATTTTGGTTTTGGCTAATGCAGCTTGGCTAGCTGGATAATCATAAATTATGATTGGAATTTTATCATCGAGTTGTGGTTCAATTACGTGCGTCATGAGCAGATTAAGTAAGTCATCACGGTCGAGTTGCGGAGAATCAATTTTAATTGCAGATTGAGTTATGCTTTGTTTGAGAGAAGCTAAACTAGCTGTATGTGGATTTAGCTTACAATATTTTTCAAACAGAGTTTGATAGCTAGTTTTTAGCGCTTTTGGTGCCAATGCCACTTGTTGTAAAAATTCATCAACCTCAGCCATTAAAGCAAAATAATCATAATCTAAATGATACCATTCTAATAAGGTAAACTCTGGATTATGCTGATTACCGATTTCATGATTACGAAACGCTTTGCAAATCTGATAAATTGAACCGCTGCCGCTGGCTAGTAAGCGTTTCATGTGAAATTCAGGTGAGGTTTGTAAATAAAAATTTTTTTTACCTACCTGTGTTTGACACGATTCTATATGCGGATCCGGATTACTGCTATGCGAAAGTAGCGGCGTTTCGACTTCAAGGATTTGTTTTTTTTGGAAAAATGCGCGTATTTTACTAACTAACAAAGCCCGTTGTTTTAATACATTGACATCACAACACGGCTGCCAAGACATAATTAATCTTTCGCGCGTGAGACGTATTCACCTTTTCTAGTATCGACTTTAATTGCTTCACCAATCTGAATAAATAACGGTACCCGCACGGTTGCACCGGTTTCTAAAGTAGCGGGTTTGTTACCACCACCAGAGGTATCACCTTTAAGACCCGGATCGGTTTCGCTAACATTTAACACGACAAAATTTGGCGGTTCAACTGCAAGTGGGGCATTGTTCCAAAGGGTCAAAACACAAGTTTCTTGGCCCTTAATCCATTGTGCGGTATCGCCGATGACGACGTTATTAACTTCATATTGTTCGTAACTTGCCGGTTGCATAAAATGCCAAACATTGCCATCGCTATATAGAAACTGTACTTCAATATCGACAACATCTGCAGCTTCAACACTATCTCCGGATTTAAATGTTCTTTCGATCACCCGTCCGGTTTTTAAATTCTTGAATTTTACTCGATTAAATGCTTGACCTTTGCCGGGTTTAACAAATTCATTTTCTAAAATACTATAAGGATCATTATCTAAAATAACTTTTAAGCCGCCTTTAAATTCGTTGGTACTGTAATTTGCCATATGACCTCACTTGCAATTTTTATGCACAAATGTAAAATAAGCTAATGCTCGATATATTACCGCGAAATACCACTTCATGGCAAAAACAATTAAGCCAAATGATTACCGATCCTGCAGTATTGATCGACACTTGTGGTTTAGATGCAGAATTAACAGCCAAAGCTTGCGAAGTTGCAAAGCAGTTTCCCTTACGTGTCACACAAGCCTATATTTCTAAGATTAAATATGGCGATAGTGAGGATCCGCTATTAAAACAGATATTACCCTTAGATCTAGAATTGCAATCTGATGACGAAGCAGCGCCATCCGATCCGTTGCAAGAAGCGCAGTTTAACCCGGTCCCAGGTTTGCTGCATAAGTATAAAAATCGCGTGTTATTCACGTTAACGCAAAATTGTGCTATTCATTGTCGTTATTGTTTTCGGCGTGAATTTGATTATGACACTAATACGCCAGCATTAAATCAATGGCAAGCTGCATTTGCTTACATTGCTGAGCGTGAAAATATCAACGAAGTGATTTTAAGCGGAGGCGATCCCTTAACATTAAAAGATAATCATTTGGGATTTTTTATTGAAAAAATTCAAGCGATTAAACATGTAAAACGGGTACGCATTCATACCAGGGTGCCGGTGGTTTTGCCAGATCGTATTGATATGGCATTTCTCGATTTAATCAAAACCATTAAGTTACCTTTAATCATGGTAATGCATGTGAATCACCCTAATGAAATTGATTCACGTTTTACAGCAATTTGCCAGCAACTGCGAAAGCATAATGTTGTTTTACTTAATCAAAGTGTCTTACTAAAAAATATTAATGATGATGCGCAAGTGCTCATAAAGCTACAAGAAAAATTATTCTCTGCCAGTGTGTTGCCTTATTATTTGCATATACTTGATAAAGTCAAAGGCACGAAACATTTTTTTGTTGCTGAAACTAAAGCCAAGCAATTAATCAAGCAACTTCAGGCTGAGTTGCCTGGATATTTAGTCCCAAGATTAGTGCGAGAAGATGCATTTGCCGAGTCAAAAACTTTAATTGGCTGAGTTATTTTGCTTAAGCAAAAACAGCAAGTATTTCTTTAACTTTTTGTCGATTTTTTCCATTGGCACTGATATTTCGGCGTACAAGTATACTTATTTTGTTTGCATCATGATATAACTTGCGTGTTTGAGGATTGTCGTGATTAGAAATAATTACATGGATGCCTTTAGCAGCACATTTTCTGGCAAGTTCAGCTAATTTTATTTGTTCTGGATAAGTAAAACTGTCACTGGAATAGTTGGTGAAATTTGCTGTTTTACTTAAAGGGACATAAGGTGGATCGCAATAAATAACATCTCCTTGATCAGCCTGTGCCATAATGGTTGCAAAATCAGAGTGAACAAAAGTAGCCGCTTGAGATTTTTTATGAAAAGTTAACATGCGTTCACTAGGAAGCATGGGTTTTTCATATTTACCAAAAGGCACATTGAATTTACCTTTGCTATTGTAACGACAAAGGCCATTAAAACCATGCCGATTAAAATAGACAAATAACATTGATCGCCTGCGCGGATCATTGCTTTTATTAAATTCATCGCGTAAACAATAAAAAGCTTCGGAAGTATTATTGCGACTTGAAAAAAGCTGTTTGCATTCTTTGATGAAGGTACGGCCTTCGGTTTGTAAGATTTTATATAAATTGATTAAATCTACATTGTTATCGGCAATAAGATATTGCGAATAATTGCTATTTAAAAAGACACAAGCAGAACCAGCAAATGGCTCAATTAAGCGTTTGCCTTTGGGCAAAAATTTTTTAATATGTCGTAATAATTCATATTTACCTCCAGCCCACTTAAGAAATGGTCTTAACATTAACTTAATACCTTGAGGTCAACCAGTAGTTCTTGGCCAATAATAAATAGCGCGGCTAAGATAGCTAAAACTAAAAAGAACTTACCAC
>JBCDIY010000063.1:0-6997 GCA_038748435.1 Pseudomonadota bacterium
AAAAATGTCCGGAATCCAGGTCAGTGCCAGGGATGGATTGTACGAAAAAACTCATGTTTTCGTAATTTCTCCTGGATCCCCGCCTGCGCGGGGATGACAAGTCCTATTTATGCAACAACGCCGCCTTCGCGGGGATGACAAAGCCGATTTACACAACAACACCGTCTTCATAGGGATGACACACAAAAAACTCATGTCGTTACAGCTAAACACTCTTCAATGACTGCTAAATGTTTAGCCAGCGCACCTCGATTGGCTTGCAGAAAGCGTTTGCCACGTTCGCCTTGCTCTGCATAAATTTGTGGGTGTTGATTGAAATTTTGTAAATGTTGAATAAACTCAGCAACATCAGCAACTTGGAGCAATGCTTTTTGTTGACTCATCACTTTAACGATTTTGGCAAAATTATGTGTATATGGCCCAACGATAGTTGGCAGACCCCAAGCAGCCGCTTCCAACACGTTATGTCCACCGATAGGTACTAAACTGCCACCGACAAAAGCGATATCAACCATACCATAAAACAGCACTAACTCGCCAACGCTATCGAGTAAATACACTTGAGTTGATGGGGTAATTTGTTGCTTTAATGAACGTTGCATCACCATTAATTTATGCGTTTGGCACCATTGGCGTACTTGATTAAAACGTGAAGGATGTCTTGGCACCAAAATAATTAAAAAATCTTGCATCAGCCTTGGATGTTGCATTAACGCTTGCAGTAACATTGTTTCTTCATTGTCATGGGTGCTAGCAAGCAACAAAATTTTGCGTGCTTGTTTTGCTGGGTGAAAAATTTCTTGTTTTAAGCTTTGCGTTTTTTGCATGAAAGCGTTATCAAGCGTAATATCGAATTTAACATTACCACTGACTTTTACTTTATCTGGCTTTGCACCGATTTGTATAAAACGGTTAGCATCTGCTTGTGTTTGCGCCAAGATAAAATGATAGCTATTTAATAATTTTTGCATTAGCCAGCGAATTTTTCTATAGCCTTTAGCTGATTTTGCTGATAACCGCGCATTGGCAAGTAATAGTGGGATTTGCTTTTTATGGCAATAATTAATTAAATTCGGCCAAATTTCTGTCTCCATGATAATGACTAATGCTGGTTTGGCTTTTTCTACAAACCGTTTAATCGCAGCACGATAATCGAACGGGAGATAATAATGCAAAACGTCTTTGCCAAGTTCTTGCTGCACGGTTTGCGAACCGGTTGCCGTGGTGGTAGTTATCATCATCTGCCATTGCGGATATTGCTGCAATAAGTTACGCACCAGTGGGATGGCGGCTTTGACTTCTCCCATAGAAACCGCATGCAGCCAAATGGTTTTTTTTTCTTGGGGTATTTGGATTAAGCCTAAACGTTCACTAATACGTCGGCGATACAAAGGCTCGCGCCGACCGCGCCAATAAAGCCGTGCCAACACAAAAGGCAATGTTAATCGAAAGCCCAAACTATAAAGAAAGATAAGTAATTTCACAGTTATGCATTATACTTAGATTTCGCTATAATCGAAATAACCAAATAGGAGAAGATCTTGCAAGCTATAGCCACATTCGCCGCCGGTTGTGTTTGGGGCGTCGAAGCCAATTTTCGCAAACTCATTGGCCAGGGGGTGGTAGATACGCAAGTCGGCTACACCGGTGGTCATTTAGAAAACCCAACTTATCGCTTGGTTTGTCGCGGCGATAGCGGCCATGCTGAAGCCGTGCAAGTTCAATTTGATCCACAGCAAATTAGTTATGATGAACTCGTGCATCATTTCTTTAATATTCATAACCCTACTCAAGCCGATGGGCAAGGGCCTGATATTGGTTCACAATACCGCTCAGCGATTTTTTTTCATGATGAACAACAAAGCCAAATTGCTGCAGAAATCAAACAAGCGCTTGAGAGTTCCGGCGAATATGATTATCATATAGTCACTGAAATTGTCGCTGCAACTCAATTCTATCCCGCAGAAGAATACCATCAGCGCTATTTCGATAAACAAGGCGGACATTGTAGATATTAACTTATGACCAAACAAGCGTATTTTATTGCTCCTTCGATTCTATCAGCGAATTTAACTAATCTTGGTGAAGAAGTTGCGCAAGTGCTTGCGGCGGGCGCAGACATGATTCACGTCGATATCATGGATAATCACTATGTACCCAATCTGACTTTTGGGCCTATCATTTGCAAAGCATTACGCGACAATGGTGTCGATGCTTGCTTAGATGTCCACCTCATGGTTGAACCAGTAGATAATCTTATACCAGCTTTTGCCGAAGCAAAAGTTGATTATCTCAGCTTTCATCCCGAAGCGAGCCAGCACCCACACCGCACTATTCAACTGATAAAATCCTATGGTATTAAAGCCGGTATCGCATTAAACCCGGCTACACCTATTCACTATTTAGACCATGTGTTAAATGAAATCGATATGGTGCTGATCATGTCCGTTAATCCAGGATTTGCCGCACAAAAATTTATTCCCTCTATTTATGATAAGATTTCTGCCGTGCGTAAATTATTAGATAAAACTGATAATCACATTCGCCTGCAAGTCGATGGTGGCATAAAAATCGATAACATTGCTACAGTCGCTGCTCAAGGTGCAGATACTTTTGTTGCAGGCTCAGCAATTTTTCACAGTAACAATTACGCTAAAACTATTGCAGCTATGCGTCAATTATTAAACTCAGCATAAAGTAAAAGCAGGTGGTGACTAATGCTGCTGATGATCGATAACTATGATTCTTTCACCTTTAATTTAGTCCATTATTTTAAAATCCTCGGGGTTAAAATCAACGTTCAACGCAATGATTGCATTTCGTTGCATAGTATAACTGCTATGCAACCACATGCGATTATCATCTCTCCTGGACCTGGCACACCGGATCAAGCTGGCTTAACATTGGATATCATTAAGACATTTGCAGGAAAAATACCGCTCCTCGGCGTTTGCTTAGGACACCAAGCAATTGCCCAAGCTTTTGGAGCAAACATCGTTCGCGCAAAAAAAATTATGCATGGCAAAACCTCAGAAATTTTTCATAACAATAAAAATTTATTTAGATCAATACCCAATCCGTGCATTGCAACACGCTACCATTCTCTCGTCATTGAGAAAAATACTTTACCAAAAAGCTTTACAATCACTGCTTGGACGCGCGATAATGTAGGTTCGTTTGATGAAATCATGGGTATTGTCAATTATAATTTAGCAATATTTGGTATCCAATTTCATCCGGAATCGATTTTGACGACACATGGACTTAAACTACTTAGAAACTTTTTAGATTATGCAAATCAATACCTTACTCGAAAAACTTTATCAGCAGAATGACTTAAATGCACAAGAAATGATTGCTATCATGCAAGTCATTTTACAAGGGCAAATGAGTGATGTGGAAATCACTGCTTTTGTTATCGCGCTGAAATTGAAAGGCTTAACGCAAGAAGAATTACTCGCTGCAGTTAAAGTATTGCGCACTCTGAGTAAGAAAGTTGAACTGCCGGAAGCGAATTATGTCGATATTGTCGGTACCGGTGGTGATGAATCAAATACGTTTAACGTTTCAACTGCGAGTATGTTTGTTGCTGCGGCTGCCGGCGTTAAAATGGTCAAACACGGTAATGTCAGTGTTTCTAGCCGATCTGGTAGTGCGGATGTGTTAGAAGCTTTAGGGGTTAATTTATATTTATCACCAGAGCAAATTCAAAATTGCGTTCGTCGCTTAGGCTTAGCTTTTATTTTTGCACCTATGCATCATCAAACTTTACAACACGTTGCTAACGTCAGAAGATTACTCAAAACCAGAACCCTATTTAATTTATTAGGCCCACTCATTAATCCTTGCAATGCAAAAAGACATGTCATCGGTGTCTACGACAAAAAATGGTTATTACCATTCGCCCAAGTATTACAAGCTTTGGGTAGTGAGCACGCTTTGATTTTACATGCTGATGATGGTTTAGATGAAATTAGTATTAGCGCTGAAACTAATATTGTTGAATTGAAAGATAATGAAATTCGTGAATATAAAATTCAACCTGCTGATTTTGCTTTAGATAACTATAACTTACAGAACATTCGCGTCAGCGATGTTGATAAAAGTAAAACTTTAATGTTACAAGCTTTACAAAATAAACATCCAGCCGCAAGTACCATTACCACACTAAATGCCGGCGCTGCAATTTATGTTGCTGGTGTTAAACCAACGCTAGCTGAAGCAATCGACTTAGCCAAAGAAATTGTCGCTTCACAAAAAGCATTCCAATTATTACAACAATACATCACTTTAAGCATATCTTTGAGATTATAGCATGGCAAGTCTGCCAAACATTTTAGCGCGTATTATCGAGCAAAAAAAACTTGAAGTTGCCAAACTTAAACAAAGTTTTAATTATGCCGATGCAAACACAGTCATAAGACAACTCCCTGCCAGTAAAGATTTGCTTGCTAATTTAAAAGCAAAACAGCAAAATCAGCAGCCTGGTATTATTGCAGAAATTAAAAAAGCATCGCCAAGTTTAGGGATTATCCGTGAAGATTTCGACCCGATAGCTATTCTAGAAGAATATGAGCGCATAAACGCTGCAGCAATTTCAGTATTAACCGATGAAAAATTTTTTCAAGGCAGTGAAAATTATTTGCGTGCCGTACGTGCTAAAACTGAATTACCTATTTTAAGAAAAGATTTTATTATCGATGAAGTACAAATCTATCAATCGCGTATGCTGCAAAGCGATTGTATTTTATTAATTGCCGCTTGTCTTGACGAAGTTCAATTAAACGACTTTACTGCATTGGCGCATGAGCTAGATCTTCAAGTATTAGTCGAAGTGCATAATTTTTCTGAATTAGAAAAAGCGCTTATGTTGCCGACACCATTGCTTGGCATTAACAATCGTGATTTAACTACATTTAAAACTGCCATAGAAACTTCTTTAGAATTAAAGAAAGAAGTTCCAAGTGATAAAACAGTCATTAGCGAAAGCGGTATTCACCATGCTGCCGACGTCAAACGCTTACAAGTCACAGGCATTAATGCTTTCCTTATCGGCGAAACTTTTATGCGGGCTGAAACTATTCAGCAGGCGTATGAAGAATTATTTACATAGATTCAGAATCTGGTGTTACTTCGTTTTACACCGGTTACCTTGCTGTCATCCCAGAATTTTCCCATAGGGACATCCGTAAATTCTAGTCGATGTGCAGCGCAGCGAAACACCGGACAAGTAGGCTCAAACCCGGTGTTACACTTCGTTCCACACCGGCTACCTACTGATTACCTTTAAATTGTTAGGTTTCGTTCCTCAACTCAACTTACAAGAGAAATGGTAGGCTTAGGTTAAGCTTCAGTGAAGGCTAATTAATATAGTTTAATTTCAAGTAATTAGAACTTTTTTCAACTATCTTCTCCTTCCCATTTGCAATCTATTTGTATCATTAACTCGCAATCGAACAGCAAATATGGTAAATTATTAAACATTTAAATGCCTTATTACTTGTTAAATCGAGGGAATCCCATGACCAAAACCTTTTTTGAACGTGCGTTAAAACAAATTGAAGATGGTTCACTTAATCTTGTGGATTTAATACAGACTGTAGGGTTTCAAAAATCATCATCCGAAGAAAAACGAAAACTTTATCTCAAAGCATTTGAATCGAATATGCTAGGTGTTCTTAGCATCCGTGATCCTAAAGCGAAGAAAGAAATTCTAATTAAAATTTTTACCGCAAATAATGAATACATTCTGAAAATCCCACCAGAAGAACCAGATGAGATAACTTGTTTGGCTGCTGTCACAGTGCATCCTAGTTATATTAATTTCCTGAATGAGAAGCAATTTAATGAAAATTTAATTGAACGAATACTTATAGAAAGTAACAATAAAACAAAAACATGGTCACGTCTAAAAACCAAACTTCGACCTGTAGAAAATTATGCAAACAAATTTTCTTACGAAAGTCTTATTGAAATTCTTCAAGTTGATAAACTATTTATCAAGGAGATGACTAAAAAAATCAATCTAAGCAAATATAACGCTTTGCAACTAAAACAAATTTATCTTACTGCAGTTGAACAAAATCCATTGGCTTTGGAATTCGTTGATCACACATATATTGAGAATAAACACTATTATGCTGCTTTAGAAAAAAATTGGCGTGCTTTGAAGTTTGTGCCAAAAGCGTTGTTAGATGCTCAGGATGAAAGAGTAACCACAGCATTAGAAAAAGCGAAACAAGACATAGAAAATAAAAACACAGATGCATATTACATTCCAAATAGTATACCTGGCATTGATTGCTCCATGTTAAAAAAAGAATATCATAAAAACAGATTATCAATGCTAATCGAAAACATGGACTTACTAAATTTTCTAGAATTTATTACACAAGAGGAGATTAACTTAGAAAATGCAAGAGCAATTTTTAACACAATACAAGATAATTTCACCACCAATCAAAAAGCGAAACAGACTATAGAATTATTAATTAAATTAAGTCTAGATGAATTAAAAAAATCTGTAGAAATCATTACGCAGCTAAAAAAATCAATGGCAAATCATACTCAGTGGAAGCAATTTGAAAATTTAATTGAAGACGTACACTCTGAATTTAAAGAGAATTTATTTAATTTTCTCGCCATTAAATATGATTTGGAAAACTCCATCTTAGATTTCAATAATCTCTTTAATAACCATTACTATACACAATTGAATCAACTCAGGACTAAAAAAGATATTAGGCTAATTTTAATCCTCGACCTAATCAGCCCCTTCACCAAGGGATTTGGTAAGATTAAATATATTCATGGATTGCTTACTTGTGCTCAGATAAAGAGTAGAAAAAGCTATAACTTTAACCCAACTATCGTTCCAGAAGAAAGTATAAATATATTTCTAGATTACTTAGCTAAACTAGCTATCATAGAGTCTCCAATCCGAGAACGCTTTTGTATTGCAGGAGGACACTGGCATACGATAGATATTGAAATTACA
>JBCDIY010000064.1:0-6860 GCA_038748435.1 Pseudomonadota bacterium
GACAGTCGCGTCATTGGCAACGATCATGCATTCTTGGCCGTTGACTAAGCCGATGCCAGTAATAATTCCAGCACAAGGGACATGTTCTTGATAAAGTTCAAAACCGGCAAATTGTGATAACTCTAAAAAAGGTGCACCCGGATCAAGTAATTTTTCAATACGCTCGCGCGGTAACAATTTACCGTGATTTTGATGGCGCAAACGCGCTTTTTCACTGCCACCTTGAGAGATTTCAGCAACTTTCTGCTTGAGATCATGCACCAAATTTTGCATAGTGTCGAAATTATGTTGATACTCTTGGCTCTTTAAGTTGATTTTCGTGGCTAATATACTCATGACATTTCCCTAATGAATCGCAATAATGACCACCATTATTACCCAGACTGTCCATAAAACATGTTGATAGTAAGCAAAGCTGCGTCTAGCAGTAGCGTAGTAAACTGCTGTTGGGACTAAGGCAATTAATAGAGGCACTAAAAATAATGCCATGGTTTGTTTTAATAAAATACCAATTTGTCCACTGGCAAAAATTTTATTCAAATACTCTAAAAAAATCTTATGCAATACCGCAAGAAAGCCTAAACTGAAACCAACTTGATGCAAGAGTAAAATCACTAACGCACTCAGTAATAAGATGAGTATGGACGATTTTAACATGGATGTTCCTTAGAATTTTTATCGTTATCATCATATCATAAGATTTAGCATCGGCGAAAAAATCAGCTTTTACTATTGTAGGTTGGATTGCGCGTAGCAAAGCCTAAACTAAATGCTAAGCCATAAGCTCTACAGCAATTGCTGTGGCTTCACCACCACCGATGCAAAGTGAAGCAATGCCTTTTTTTAAGCCGCGTTGCTTAAGTGCATTGAGCAAAGTAACAACAATACGTGCACCAGATGCACCGATAGGATGTCCAAGCACACAAGCACCACCAAAGACGTTGACCTTTTCATGTGGGATAGAAAGCTCTTTCATTGCTGCCATAGTTACTACAGCAAAAGCTTCATTGATTTCAAATAAATCAACATCGGCAATTTGCCATTGGGTTTTTTCTAATACTTTTTGCATCGCACCAATAGGTGCGGTGGTAAACCAGGCGGGATCTTGCGCATGTTGACTATGTGTGAGGATTTTAGCAATAGGTTTTAAACCTAAACGGTTTGCGATAGATTCTCGGCTGAGTATTAAAGCCGCGGCACCGTCAGAAATAGAGCTTGAATTTGCCGCGGTCACAGTGCCGTCTTTAGCAAAAGCCGGTTTTAACTGGGGGATTTTATCTGGTTTAGCAGTGTCAGGCCCTTGATCGCTAGCAATAATGAGCTCGCCTTTTTTAGTTTTTAAAGTAACCGGTGTTATTTCTTCAGAGAACATGCCTTCGGTTTGTGCATCGATGGCGCGCATGACAGACGCAACAGCAAATTCATCCTGATCTTCACGGGAAAAATTAAATTTTTTCGCGGTATTTTCTGCAAAAACTCCCATGGATAAATTCTCATAAGCATCCTCTAAACCATCTAGCATCATATGATCATAAATTTGTGCATGACCAAGACGATAGCCTTGACGACCTTTAGCAAGTAAGTAAGGCGCATTGCTCATACTTTCCATGCCACCAGCAACACAAAACTCAGCTTGATTTAATTGTAATTGATCATGGGCCAACATAATCGCTTGCATGCCTGAACCACACATTTTATTAATTGTTAGTGCATTGGCACTCGTTGGAATTTTTGCTGCTATAGCGGCTTGGCGTGCAGGTGCTTGACCTAATCCAGCGGGTAAGACGCAACCCATGATGACACGATCAATTTGCTCAGGTTTGATCATTGCTGATTGAATCGCAGCAGCAATTGCGTAGTTGCCGAGTTCAACGGCATTTAGTGCTGTGAGCGTGCCTAGCATATTGCCGATAGGCGTGCGTTTGCCACTTAAAATTACAATGGGATCTGAATTCATTTTAAACTCCTGTGTATGCTAAGTTTAGCTAGTATTGCCAATAAACCCTAGTGTGCTGATGTAATAATTTGAATTTAAGCAGATTCTTCAAATAGTTCTCGACCGATTAACATGCGGCGAATTTCAGAAGTCCCCGCACCGATTTCATATAATTTCGCATCACGTAAAAATCGACCTGTAGGATACTCATTGATATAACCATTGCCGCCAAGACATTGAATCGCTTGTAATGCCATTTGGGTGGCATTTTCTGAGGTATATAAGATAACACTTGCGGCATCTTTACGATTAACTTCTTTGCGATCGCAGGCTTTTGCAACTTGGTATAAATAAGCACGCGATGCATTTAATGTCGTATACATGTCAGCCAATTTAGCCTGCATTAATTGGAATTTACCGATGGGTTCGCCAAATTGTTCGCGTTCGTGAATATAAGGAACCACGACATCCATACACGATTGCATGATGCCAACAGGGCCGGCGGCCAAGACAACGCGTTCATAGTCTAAACCACTCATGAGTACTTTTACACCTTCATTGAGTTTACCGAGGATATTTTCTTCCGGGACTTCGCAATTCTCAAAAACTAACTCAGAAGTATTCGAACCACGCATGCCTAATTTATTGAGTTTTTGTGCACTGGAAAATCCAGCAAAATCTTTTTCAATTAAAAAAGCAGTGATGCCTTTAGAACCGGCATTCGGATTGGTTTTGGCATAAACGATGACAACATCGGCATCGGGACCATTGGTAATCCACATTTTTGAACCATTGAGAATGTACCGTTTGCCTTTGCGTTCCGCTTTTAGGCTCATACTGACGACATCAGAACCACTTCCGGGTTCACTCATTGCTAATGCGCCGATAAACTCACCGGAGATTAAATGCGGTAAAAATTTTTGTTTTTGTTCTTCAGTGCCGTTGAGGTTAATTTGGTTGACGCACAAATTGGAGTGTGCACCGTAGCTTAAACCGATGGAACCTGAAGCGCGACTAATTTCTTCCATGGCAATGGCATGTTCTAAGTAGCCCATGCCAGCACCGCCGTAATTTTCTGGCACAGTAATACCTAGCACGCCTAATTGGCCTAATTTTGGCCATAATTCTTCTGGGAAAACATTGGTAGAATCTACTGAGCTTGCGAGTGTAGCGATATTTTCAATGGCAAATTGACGCACACTGTGACGTAGCATATCCACCGTTTCACCTAAGCCAAAATTCATTTCTTTATACATAACTTCGCATGTCCCTAACAAAAATATACTTACTGTTCATGTTACACTATGTTAGTAAATTTTGTGAAATTTACTAGAGCTAAACCAAGGAAAAATTATGCCGATTAAATACAATGATGTTGTACTGTGGGGACATAGTTATCAAGAGTATATTCAAATGTTTGCGCTTGGCCCAGAGGATTTAAATAAAAATATTATTAATTGTCGTGGTGGGCCAGCAACATTTAATGCCATGTTATCTAAACAAGGGGGTAAAGTGATTTCAACTGATCCTTTGTTTGCGTTACCGTTTGACAAAATGAAACAAGAAATTGATCAAGTATTTACAAACATGCTCAAAGTCCTGAAAAAGTATCAAGATAGATTTGTATGGAAAACCGTTACTTCGCCTGATGAATTAGCCAAACGACGTTATCAAGATATTAAAGATTTTTTGCAAGATTTCCCCGAGGGTAAAAAAGCTGGGCGTTATCAAGGTTATCGGATTACTGAGTTACCTTATGCGCATGATAGTTTTGATTTGGCATTATGTTCGCATTATTTATTTTCGAATTGCCCCGATCAATCGATGGAATATCATGTCAAAGTCATTGAAAAAATGGCCTATATTGCTAAAGAGGTGCGGATTTTTCCATTGTTAGATTCTCAAGGCGAAATTCCTGAATTAGTCGGTCCAGTCATTCAAAAATTACATGAAACGGAACATGGTGTTGAAATCAAAGCTGTGCCATATGAGTTTCAGCAAAAAGGCAATGCGATGCTCAAAGTGTGGTTGCAAGTATGTGAGGTTAAATCTTAAGTGTTATATCGTTGTATACAAAAACTATTATTTGGTTTGGAAGCGGAAAAAGCGCATAGTATTGCGCTAAATAGTTTAAATTGGTTGGCAGCTTTGCGCTTGAATTTTCTATTTAAGCAACCTAAGGCAAGACCCATTGAATTGTTAGGCTTAAAGTTTAACAACCCCGTTGGACTTGCAGCTGGCTTAGATAAAGATGCAAAATATTTGTCTGGCTTGAACATGCTGGGTTTTGGTTTTATAGAAATTGGTTCAATTCCACCAAAGCCGCAACCGGGTAATCCTAAACCGCGATTATTTCGTTTAACTCCACATGAAGCACTGATCAATCGGTTTGGATTTAATAGTGAAGGCATGGCAGCGGCATTGCTACGGTTAAAAAAGCACAAATTTAACGGTGTTCTCGGAGTTAGTATCACGCAAAATAATGCTACCCCGTATGAAGATTCAGTCAAAGATTACGTTGCTTGTTTTAACCAAGTTTATCCTTATGCTGATTTCATCAGTGTTAATGTTTCTTGTCCAAATGTAACTATAGAGCGTTCTTTTCAAGAAGTTGAACATCTTTCCGAACTGGTTTCTGCATTAAAAACCGCGCAAAAACAGCAACAAGCTAGCTGCAAAAAGTATGTGCCGATGTTAGTGAAATTACCTCCAGATATGGATGAAACTCACTTGCAGCACGTGGTCCATGTATTAAAAAAATTCCACGTCGATGGCGTTATAAGTTGTAATACCTCAAAACAACGCACTGCTGTCGAGTCACATGCGCTAGCAAAACAAGTGGGCGGATTAAGCGGCGCACCAATTTTTAGCAAAAGCTTAAGCCAAATTAAATTGCTGCGACAGATGTTAGGTGCAGAATTTCCTATCATTGCCGTTGGTGGTATCACTAGTAAAGAAAATGCAGAAAAAATGTTTGCTGCCGGTGCTAATTTAGTCCAGATATATACTGGGTTAATTTATCATGGACCTAAATTAATTCGGCAAATCTGTGAACTCAAGGCCAGATAAAAAACTATCAAACTTATTGAAGCAAGATCGACATCACCAATCGGCAAATCTGTGAACTCAAGGTCAAATAAAAACTATCAAATTTATTGAAGCAAGATCGACATCACCAATCGGCAAATCTGTTAACTCAAGGTGAAATAAAAATTATCAAACTTATTGAAGTAAGATCGACATCATAAATATGAGTAAGCTTGCCAAAATGATTGTGGTAAAAGTAAGGCCCATACCTAACACTCTGCCCCAAAATTTTTTCGGCGATTGCGTCTCTAATTTTAGTAAACCATAAGCATGAATAGAACGTCCTAAAATCAATAATATACAAAGAATAAGAAAAATAATTGTCGGCAGATTCTGTAAAACCAAAATAAGTAATAAAATAAGTGTAAAAGGCGTATATTCAATAAAATTGCCATGCGCACGAATCGCTTGATTTTTTAATTCTTCAGTTACTGAGCGACTGACACGTTTTTTGATGACATTGACACTTAAAAAAATAAATTCAAAAGTTAAAATTAACAGGGTTATACTAAAGATAATTTGCTTCATGTGTGTTCCTTTAAGTTTGGTTGACTATGCCATGTGGTACATGTCCGGTGGTAACGTGGTTTTTGGCTGATTCAATATGCGTTTGTTGATCATCAAAAAAGATATCAGCACCAAACGCTTGTAAAAATTCACCTTTGCTCAGCCCACCTAAAAATAAAGCTTCGTCAATACGAATGTCCCAAGCACGTAGTGTACGAATGACGCGTTCATGTGCAGGTGCGGATCGTGCAGTGACTAAAGCAGTCCTAATCGGGCAAGTTTCTGCCGGAAAACGTTTTTGTAAGTCATGCAATGCAGCAAGAAAACCCTTAAATGGCCCACCAGAAAGTGGTTTATTCGCAGTACGCTTTTCATTTTCTGCGAAAGCCGTTAAACCTTGTTGTTGGTAGATTTTTTCAGATTCATCAGAAAATAACACTGCATCGCCATCGAAGGCCAATTTTAATTCGCTTGAATGATTGTTATTCGAATTGGATGATTCTATCGTCGCTGCAGCACAGCCTGCTGCCAGTGCTTGACGAACATCGGTGGCTAATGCAGATAAAAATAAATGTGCGCCAAATGCGGCAACATAACGATAAGGTGAAGCACCACAAGAAAAAGCTGCACGGGTAATATCAAGCTGATAATGCTCAATGCTATTAAAAACGCGTAACCCAGTGTCAGCACTATTGCGTGACAGTAATATGACTTCAACCACGGGTTCAGCGTCGATTAACTCATTGAGATGCAGTAGTTTTTTCACCAAAGTGAAAGCAACACCAGGTTTTAAAACTTCATTTTCGTGTTCAATCTGATAGCTTAAATAAGCATCTAAGCCTTGTTTTTCATAAATGGCATGGCTCTCGTCAAGATTAAATAACGCTCTTGAGGAGATGGCGATAACGAGCTTTCCAGTAAAATCTACTGGCATAGTTGATTTCCAGATGTTCTATAGTTACAAGTTGTAAATTAAAAAAACCTAACTAATAATATCACGATAAGTAACTCATTGCCATGGATATAATACATATTAAGGATTCCAGAGAGGTGGCGGATTTCTAAAAGGATTTTCTATTTGAGGATGAGCATCTTTGTAAACTCCGATCGCAGTTTTTTGCCAATAATCCATTGGTAATTCAGTTTTTAAATTCAATTGATTAATAGGTATACATGTTTTTATTGATAGTGTATCTGTTTCAATACTATTCTCAATTTCAACCTTTGAAAATGTTGGGAAACTAATTACTTTGACCACATTTTCAAATAATAAAGTGAAATTAATGTATTCTGGTATATCTACTGAAGTCATGCGGAATACATTATAATC
>JBCDIY010000065.1:0-6842 GCA_038748435.1 Pseudomonadota bacterium
AAAAATAGGAACTTTATGCATAATACATTATTTATGCAACAACGCCGCGTAGGCGGGGATCCAGGAGAAATTAAGAGAAGTTGTCATCCCCGCGCAGGCAGGGATCCAGGGGAAGTTAAGAGAAATAGTCATTCCTGCGTAGGCGGGGATCCAGGAGAAATTAAGAGAAATCGTCATTCCTGCGCAGGTTGCGTTGTTGTATAAATAGGCTCTGTCATCCCCGCGTAGGCGGGGATCCAGGAAAGAAATGCAAGAAAAAGAATATGCCGTTTATATTTTAGCAAGCCAAAAGAATGGCACTTTATATACAGGTGTAACATCGGACTTGATAAAGCGTGTTTGGGAACACAAAAACGGGGTTGCTGAAGGATTCACAAAAAAATATAATGTGCATTTATTAGTATATTATGAATTGCATAATGAAGTGGATTTGGCAATTAAACGCGAGAAGAACATAAAGAAATGGGAACGTGCTTGGAAAATAAAATTAATTGAAAAATATAATTCATCATGGAAAGATTTATATGTAGAATTAATTGACTAAGATCCTGGATTCCCGCCTGCGCGGCGTTGATGTATAAATACGATCTGTCATCCCCGCGTAGGCGGGGATCCAGGAGAATCTACGAAAAAATGGGTTATTTCGTATAATCCATCCATGGCGCAGCGCTGGATTCCGGACATTTTTGGATATCCCTATCCAAAAATTCCGGAATGACAGGTCATTTTTTGATTTATGCAACAATGCCACCTGTGCGGGAATGACAAGGTTTTTGTAAAGAGAAAAATTTAATAACTTGAGGAAAAAAACTCAATGCTGATACAGCAAATTATTTTTTATGCATTTGCATTTATACTAATACTTGCTTCACTACTAGTGGTTACATCACGTAACCCGGTGTATGCGGTATTATTTTTAATTTTGGCATTTTTTGCTAGTGCGGCATTATGGATTATGTTAGAAGCAGAGTTTCTCGCCTTGATTTTAGTTTTAGTCTACGTCGGTGCAGTGATGACATTATTTTTATTCGTCGTCATGTTACTTAATCTAAGTACGATGAAATTAAAAGGCTTTGTGCGCTATTTACCTTTTGGTGTATTGATCCTTGCATTTATCGTTGCCGGAATGCTGTACGTTATCGGCCCAACACATTTTGGTTTAGCAGCAATGCCAGTACCTGCAGCAAAACCTGCTAATTATAGTAACGTAGCTGAATTAGGCTCGGTACTTTACACCCAATACGTTTATGCCTTTGAATTAGCAGCAGTGTTGTTACTGATTGCAATCATCGCTTCGATTAGCTTGACGTTACGTAAACCTAGAGCCAAGACGCAAAACATCAAGGCACAAATTAATATTAAACGCAGTGACAGAATCAGAATAGTTGATATGCCAGCAGAAAAACCACGAGGACAATCATGATAGCTTTAACCGATTATTTAACCGTTAGTGCCATCGTTTTTGGCTTAAGCCTTGCAGGCATTGTTTTAAATCGCAGTAATTTAATAATTCTGTTGATGTGTATTGAATTAATGCTATTAGCGGTGAATATTAACTTTTTAGCTTTCGCACATTTTCTTGGTAATAATGTCGGCGAAGTTTTCGTGTTTTTCACCCTCACGGTAGCAGCCGCAGAAGCGGCTATCGGTTTAGCAATTTTAATCGTGGTATATCGCAATCGCGGTAATATTGATGTAGAAAAATTAGATTCATTAAAGGGTTAATCGTGACAACAACGCAAATTCATTTACTGTGTATTTTAATTGTCATGGCGCCACTGGTTGGTTCCATTATCGCCGGAATATTTGGTCGTAAAATTGGTCGTAGTGGCGGACATTGGGTAACGATTCTCGGTGTCGGTATTGCTTGTGTATTGTCATGTATTTTGTTTTATCATTTTGTAATTTTAGGTGCTAAACCGTACAACGGTAATTTTTATACTTGGGGTATTAGTGGCCGATTTAATTTCGCTATTGGCTTTTTAATCGATCGCTTAAGTGCTTCAATGATGGTGGTTGTAACTTTCGTATCTCTCATGGTGCACATCTACAGTATCGGCTATATGGCAGACGATGACGGCTATCAGCGCTTTTTTAGCTACATGTCGTTATTTACTTTCGCTATGTTGATGTTAGTCATGGCAAATAATTTTCTCCAAGTCTATTTCGGCTGGGAAGGGGTTGGATTAGTATCGTATCTGTTAATTGGTTTCTGGTTTAATCGTGATTCTGCCAACTTCGGCAGTTTAAAAGCATTTTTGGCTAATCGCGTCGGCGACTTTGGCTTTTTATTAGCGATTGCCGCCATCATCGATTACACCGGTTCGCTGGATTATCAACAAGTTTTCGCTGCAGTACCCCAGTTAGCGAATACCACCATGGCGGTTACTGCGCATACACAATGGTCGGTATTAACGGTAATCAGTATTTTATTATTTATCGGTGCTATGGGTAAATCGGCACAAATGCCATTACACGTTTGGCTACCGGAATCGATGGAAGGCCCAACACCAATTTCAGCGTTGATCCATGCAGCGACCATGGTGACTGCTGGAGTATTTTTGATAGCCCGCGTCTCACCAATCGTCGAATATTCAACGACTGCATTAAGCGTCATCATCGTCATCGGTAGTACCAGTGCACTGTTCACCGGCTTGATTGCCATAGTGCAACATGATATAAAACGTGTGGTTGCTTATTCTACGCTATCGCAATTAGGTTATATGGTAGCAGCGTTAGGTGCTTCAGCGTTTGCTGCCGGCATGTTCCATTTATTTACCCATGCATTTTTTAAAGCGTTATTGTTCTTGGCTGCGGGTTCGGTAATTATTGGCATGCATCATGAGCAAGATATGCGTAAAATGGGCGGGTTGTGGCGTTACATGCCGATTACCTATGTTACTTTTTTGATCGGAGCGCTATCGTTAAGTGCAATTCCGCCGTTCTCTGGTTTTTATTCGAAAGATTTAATTATCGATGCCGTGCATCATTCTACTATTCCAGGTGCCGGATATGCTTATTATTGCGTCTTATTCGGTGGGTTTGTTACCGCGTTATATATCTTCCGCGCATTTTTCATGACTTTCCATACCAAAGAAAAATTTACCCCACAAGTGCGCAAACATTTACGCGAATCACCGCTGGTGGTGACGGTTCCATTGGTTTTGTTGGCAATTCCATCGATATTTTTAGGTATGTATCTCATCACGCCAATTTTATCGCAAACACAAAATTTCTTTGGTCAAACTATCACGGTAAAACCCAGCCTAAACGTATTAGGGGAAATTGCAACACATTATCACGGCGCCTTCGCAAAATTCTATGATGCTGTATTTACTTTGCCGTTTTGGTTTGCTATTGCGGGTATTATTGTGCCATTCGTCTGTTATGTATTAGTGCCAAGCTTGCCGAGCATTATTACACGCTATTTCGCGTGGATTTACCGAATTTTAGTCAATAAATATGGCTTTGATGATTTTAATCAAATTTTCTTTGTTCATGGTACACGTAAATTAGCCAATAGTTTTTATAAATTTAGCGATCAGAAGCTCGTGGATGATTGGATGGTCAATGGTTCCGGACGATTCATTAATTGGGTTTCTAAAAATGCGCGCAAGTTGCAAACCGGTTACTTGTTCCATTATGCCTTTGCGATGATCTTAGGTTTATTGATATTTATGTTGTATTTGTTAGTTTAGGGAAATTTTTTAGAGATGTTCATGTTAACCAATGAATTACTAAGTTTACTGATATGGGTGCCCATCGTTGGTGGTATTTTTATCTTAATGTTTGGCTCGGATAAAAATGTCACCCAAGCGCGTGTCATGGCTTTGATCACCTCATTAATTTCTTTGGTGTTATGTATTCCTTTATATGCACATTTTAATATTGACTCTTATCAAATGCAGTTTGTTGAAAATGTCATGTGGATACAAGCCTATAACGTGCATTATCATCTTGGTGTCGACGGTATCTCTATGCCGTTTGTTATCCTCACCACCTTTACCACGTTAGTGGTGGTATTAACCAGTTGGAATGCGATTAAAACTAAAGTCTCGCAATATTTAGCAGCATTTTTAATTATGCAAGGCATGATGATCGGTATGTTTTGCGCGCTGGATTCGATTCTTTTTTATGTCTTTTGGGAAGGCATGCTGATTCCGATTTACATCAGTATTGGTGTTTGGGGTTCAGCTAATCGTTCGTATGCATCGATTAAATTTTTCTTATTTACCTTTGCTGGATCTGCATTGATGTTGATCGCCTTGTTGTACCTATATTTTAAAACTGGCAGTTTTTATATTTTAGATTACTATCCACTAAAATTATCCATGCACGAACAAGTGTTAATCTTTATTGCATTTTTAGCCGCATTTGCCGTGAAAGTACCAATGTGGCCATTGCACACATGGTTGCCAGATGCGCATACTGAAGCGCCAGCAGGGGGTTCTGTAGTATTGGCCGCATTGATGTTAAAGATGGGTGTATATGGATTTTTACGTTTTAATTTGCCGATTACCCCAGATGCTTCGCATAGTTTAGCTTGGTTGATGATCGTGCTTTCTATCATTGCCATATTTTATATTGCTATCGTAGCCATTGCCCAAACCGATATGAAACGCTTAATCGCCTATTCTTCAGTAGCTCACATGGGCTTCGCGACGTTGGGTACATTTTTAATTTATATCATCCTAGCCAATACTGGAAATTATGCCGATGCTTATATGAGCTTAGAAGGCGGCATGGTGCAAATGATTTCCCATGCATTTAGCACCGGGGCGATGTTTGTCGCCATCGGTATGCTTTACGATCAACTACACTCGCGCATGATTAAAGATTTCGGTGGTGTAGCAAATTCTATGCCGGTATTTGCCGCATTGTTTATGTTGTTCGCCATGTCGAATGTCGGTTTACCCGGCACTTCCGGTTTTGTCGGTGAATTTATGGTGATACTAAGTGCGTTTAAAGCTAATTTTATTGTCGCCTTTTTTGCTGCGACTACACTTATTTTTGCTGCAGCGTATACCTTATGGATGTATAAGCGAGTATTTTTCGGCGCGATTGTCAATGATAGGGTAGCAGCACTTAAAGATATTCGTGGCTTTGATTTATGGGCATTGAGTTTATTAGGCTTAATGGTATTAGTGATCGGTATTTATCCGGAAGGCTTGTTACGCTTGTTCCACGCCTCGGTCGGTCACTTAATGCAATTAGCAACGACGACTAAAATATAAAAACTGTCATTCCCGCGGAGGCGGCATTGTTGCATAAACCGGATCTGTCATCCCGTGTAGGCGGGGATCCAGGAGATTATAGAAACTGTAGGTTGGGTTGAGCGAAGCGAAGCCCAACACAAAACAAATTCCCCCTAACCCCCCTTTTGGAAAAAGGGGGGAAATGATTTATGCATGACAGCGAACCCCTCTTTTGGAAAAAGGGGGAAATGATTTTTGCATGACAGCTAACCTCTCTTTTGAAAAAAAGGGGGAATGATTGATGGATTTGATGGTTTAAGGCGCAACAATCTACGTCCCTCCCTTTTTTAAAAGGGAGGACAGGAGGGATTTTTCAGTTAATTGACAAATCCCCCCTAACCCCCCTTTTGAAAAATGGGGGGATTAAACAGACAAAATTTAAATAGGTAAACAAAACTATGCAAACAGCATTAAATTTACAACCCGCAATTGCGGAAATATTTGTACTCGCTATGGTGTGTGTATCGCTGCTAGCGTTTTTGTTTGCACCGAGAAATAAAAGTAATGTCGCTTATTTCTGCGTGCAACTGACGTTAATTATTGCCTTTTGCATTAGCCTTTATCAATATGCTTTGCCAAAACAAACCGCTTTTTATGGCATGTACATTCACGATCAAGTCGCAAGCTTAATGAAGTGTATGATTTATATCATCAGCTTTTTTAGCTTTTTATATGCCAAAGACTATATCAACGATCGCAAAATTTCTGGCGGCGATTATTATGTACTTGGCTTATTGTCGGTACTCGGTATGATGGTGTTAGTGTCAGCTAATGATTTACTAATTTTATTTCTGGGTTTAGAAATTTTGTCTATCCCACTGTATGCTATGGTTGCCCTGCAACGTAACAATAGTATTTGCAGTGAAGCTGCGATGAAATACTATATCACCGGCGCACTAGCTACCGGTTTATTATTATATGGCTTATCGATTCTTTATGGTGCAACCAATAGTATAGATATCCCTAAAATCATGAGCGTTGCGAGTCAAACACCTGCAAGCCAACAACTCATTTTATATTTTGCTTTAGTTTTTGTCTTGGCAGGTATCATGTTTAAAGTCGGTGCAGCACCATTTCACATGTGGGCACCGGATGTTTATCAAGGTGCGCCGAGCTCTGTGACGCTATTTATCGGTGGTGCGCCAAAAATAGCCGCACTTGGTTTGATTTTTCGTTTATTAGTCGATGCCATGCCGAGTTTAAGTTTTGAATGGGGGCAGTTGTTAATTATCGTCGCCGTGTTGTCTATCGGTATCGGTAACGTCGTGGCAATTATTCAATCGAATTTAAAACGCATGCTAGCATATTCTTCTATTGCTCACATGGGTTATATGACGTTAGGCTTAATTGCTGCAACGCCACAAGGTTATTCCAGTGCACTGTTTTACATTTTTATCTATGCAATTATGTCGATCGCTGCTTTTGCGGTAATTATTTTGTTGAGTCGCTCTGGGTTTGAAGCAGAAAATATCGCCGATTTAAAAGGCTTAAACTCACGCAGTCCATGGCTCGCATTTATGATGTTAATTATCATGTTTTCCATGGCGGGTATTCCACCGACGGCGGGCTTTTTTGCCAAACTGGGTG
>JBCDIY010000066.1:0-6819 GCA_038748435.1 Pseudomonadota bacterium
ACGAGCGGTCGCCTAGGAGAAAAACAAAAAATAGGAACTTTATGCATAATACATTATTTATGCAACAACGCCGCGTAGGCGGGGATCCAGGAGAATCTACGAAAAAATGGGTTATTTCGTATAGACTATGCCCCTTGTAGTTTAGTAGCCTTGATTGAGCGACAGCGAAATCAAGGTTAATTATTTTAATTGATAATAAAAACCTTGAACTAACTCTGCTCGGTCAAAGCAATAAATCTGAGGTATTTAAATGGACAAACGTTTACAAAATAAAACCGCACTTATTACCGGCGGTGCTAGAGGTATCGGCAAAGCAATTGCTAAAAAACTCGCGCAAGCGGGGGCGAACATCGTGATTAACTATTTTAACAGCTCCGAAGAAGCTGATAATCTCTGTAGTGAATTGCGTGATTTTGGTGTGCAAGCATATGCATTTCAAGCCAATGTTGCTGATGAAACCTCAGTCAAAGAATTGCTGGAAGGCTTTCAAAAAAATTTTTCCACGCTGGATATTCTGGTTAACAATGCTGCCAGTGGCGTACTCAAGCCGATTAACAAAATGCGTGCAAAACACTGGCGCTGGTGTGTTGAGACCAATGCTCTAGCCTTAGTTTATTTAACCAATGCGTTTACCCCTTTAATGCCAGAAGGTTCCAGTGTGTTGGCGCTTTCTAGTTTAGGTGCACATCGCGTCATTCCAGACTATAGCTTCATCGGAGCTTCTAAAGCAGCGTTAGAATCATTGATACGCAGCTTAAGCGTGGAGTTAGCACCGAAGAATATTCGTTGCAATACGATTTCCGCTGGTGCAGTCGATACCGATGCCCTAGCGCACTTTCCAGAGCGGGATCGCTTATTAGCAGAGTCGGAAGCAAAATCATTAATCGGTCGTAATATTACACCGGAAGATGTTGCCGATGTCGCTTATTTACTAACGCTACCGGAAGCACATGCAATCCGTGGTCAAACCATTTACGTCGATGCAGGTTATTCGATTTTGTCTTAGCAAGTTTTTTTTTAGCTATTCCCTTTTTTTTCAAAAGCATGGTGCTATTCAGTTCCCCTCTTTTTTCAAAAGAGGGGTTAGGGGAGATTTGTCAATATTAGGTTGTCCTAAAGACATATCTACACAACAAATAAACCCATTCTAATGATCACAAATCATAGCGCAAAGTAATTTGAAAATTATCCGCCGTGCGCAAATACTGCTGGGCTAATTTAAAAGGTACGATCGCCCTGACACTTGCTAATGCTGCTGCATCTAATAATCCATAACCCGAAGATTTAATTACCCGCAAATTGTTAATTTTACCATTTGGTTGCAAAGTAAATGCGACGGTTACATTGCCTTGCTGTTGTAAATTAATTGCTGCTTGCGGATATTTTTGCTGTCGAGTAATCGCATTATGTAATTGCATTAATAATTTGGCTTGCTGCCCTGACGTAAGTGTTTTGGCAAAATGTTTTGATCTGTGTTTTGCAGCTAACTGTTTTTTCCTATGCAGTTTACTTTGTTTTATTACTAATTGTTTGCCTTTGGCTAATTTTAGTTTTTTATGCGGCATTTTCTTTTGATGGAACTTATTGGTTTTAACTTGTGAACTTTGCAATTGAGCAATATTCGCGATTAGTGCAACTTCGACTGGCTTTTGTTTTCGCTGATAACCCACTTTGAGATGTGTTACCGGTAAGCTGAGCAAACCAATCAGTATTAAACCGCCATGCAACAACAGTGATAGTATCAAGGGGACTCTTGCTTTAATTTTATTGCTTTTCATTCAGAGAAAAAAGTCTGTTGGAAAAAGGCATATTCTAATTATTTTTTTAAGAAAAACCAATACGGCATGTGATAAAATATGTATTAAACACTTTACCAGATAGTGATGTCATAATATTCGAAGAGTTGCTAAAAGAATATTGAATACCCGGTGTTTCGCTGCGCTGCACACCAGCTACGAATACTACAGAACCATCCCCTCCTTTTTTCAAAAGGAGGGTTAGGGTGGATTTGTCAATATCTTTATCAGAAGTTTTGCTTATCGTCACCATTGAATACCCAGCGTTTCACCACGCTGCACATCGACTACGAATACCACCTCACTTCCATGTAGACCTTTGTCACATAAATGATTAATAACTATGCACCCCCAAGACCATCACCACATTCAAGCGCGGTGCGGGATAAAAAAAGTTTTGCTTGATATCCGGTACAAACGTGACAAAACTGTTATAACGCCGATTTAATAAATTATTTATCCGAAAAGTTGCAAAAAAACATTTGCGCTGAAAACGTAAATTTAAATTTAACAATGCTAACCATGGAATAGGCCTTGCAATATTGGCATCATCACCTGAAGGCTGGCGTTTACCCAAGAGTAATGTTTCAACATACAAATGCCAGTTTGGTAAAAAATGATAGAGCAACTTTAACGTAATATTATTCCTGGCAACAAAAGGAATACGTTTGCCACGATTAGGGCCTGAGCGAAACTTGGCATCAATGTAACTATATTGCGTAATAAACGCTAATTGTTGTGTCAATGATAATTTATTATCGAAACTTAACCCATAGCGTCGTGTCGGCGGTAAATTGCGATTAGCACCAAAAGGCGCTGCAGCTGTTTGCCTAGGGTCAAAAGCAATTTCATTATCCAAATCTAAACGATAAGCGATGATCGAAGTTTGCATACGATGCAGATGATATAACAATCCTAATTCATAAGAGACACCGGTTTGTGGCTGTAAACCAAAAACATTATTCGCAGTAAACCCCTCTTCATCTGCCTTAGGAAAGCGATAATTGCCGGCACGGCGAAAATAAATCGTCATCTGACGGGTCAAATAATTTTTTATGCCCAATGAGTAAATCCATACTTGGTTGCGATTATTCACATGTTTACTTACAGTCGATAAATTATTTCTGAACCAAGCAACACGCGTCCCAGCGTTAAATAAAAAATGATACGGCAGTGGCACCAGTTCAATCCCATATAAACTCGATTGTTTTTGTCGATCTTGATTACTAAATGTAGTTACACCACTTAAAAAACGATAGCGATCGAAGTTAAAATTTGCTCCCAATTTTAAATGCGTTTGCAAAAAATTACCACTCAAGGCGGGTGCATAAAAAATTGTCGTACGTCTTTGCCGAAATGCTGTGGTTAAAACACCATGGCCTTGCAATTGGCGAATGAGTAATTGATTTTGCACCTGCCATAATGGCGTTATATCGGTTAAATTCTGCAATTGCCAAAAATTTTCACCATCACGATTAAAATCGGTAGCGTTACTTGTCATACGTCGATTAGCACGTAATTGTGCTGCATTAAGCGCTCCAGCAAACAATTGATTGTGACGATTAAATTGATAATTGAATTGGGTAAATCCACGTCGATAGTGATAATCCACTACACCAAAAACATTTTGTCTCAATGCATTATTATGCTGGCGATAGTTGCGCGTTTGATCGCGATTTAAACTTAACACATAACCGACACCATTGGTAAAACGTCGCATCGCCAAACCGCGGACGATATTACGCCTATAACTGCCCACGCCTGTTTCTAATTCTGCGAAAGGTTTTGTCGGCGTTTTAGTAATAATATTAATGACGCCACCGACAGCTTGATTGCCTAAAGCAACGCCAGCACTGCCGTTTAATATTTCGATTTTATCGATAATATTTATCGGGATGTTATTAATGTTCGGTGGGTTTAAATCAGGATTCACCAATGGCATGCCATTTAATAGAATAAGCGTATTACTCGGTGCATTATCACCAAAACCGCGCATACTCACACTCACTTGATTGCCATCGCCGGTTAAATCACGCACTTGAATATCAGCTTGGGCACGAAGGATTTCTGCCACAGTTTGTGCGCCAGAACGTTTGATAGCTTTTTTGGTGATGGTATTTACTCTTGCTAAAGATTTAATATCAGCGATACTTTGTTTACGTTTTGCCCTGACCACCACAGTTGGAATCTTATGCTGCTTGTGCTTTTGCGCTGCATAGGTAAATTGTATTTGCACAGAATAAGTACTAAAAAGAATGAAGATAAATAAAGTCCAACGCTGCATGTTTGAGTTTTAATAATAAGATTAATAATGGTCAAATGTTTGTTATGTTAATGCATCGGCCAGCACATTGGTAGTCATTTCCGCGTGTTCCTAATACGGTTTAGCTGACTCGTTTGCTATAATTTTGAAGATGTTTGATAAAGGAAAAATCATTGAAAAGCTATAAACAGGATTTCATCGCTGGGGTTGTGGTTTTTTTAGTTGCTGTTCCACTTTGTTTAGGAATTGCGCTGGCTTCTGGCGCACCATTATATTCTGGTATTATTTCCGGTATCGTTGGCGGCATTCTCACCGGCTTTATCAGCAAATCACCTGTCAGTGTATCTGGTCCCGCTGCTGGCATGGTGGCTGTAGTATTAGCTGCAATTACTCAACTGGGTACATTTGAAACTTTTTTATTGGCGGTATTCATCGCTGGTATTATTCAAATTATTATCGGTTTGTTCAAAGCTGGGTTTCTTGCTGATTTCTTCCCATCCAATGTCATTAATGGCTTACTAGCGGCGATTGGGATTTTAATTATTATTAAACAGTTGCCTTTAGCATTTGGCTATTTTGTTAGCAATACCGAAGTCATGGGAACTTTGAAGGAAGCGCAAACTGCTTTCGCACTGCAACCATTATTGCATTTATTGACCCATGTCAATCTTGGTGCAACTATCATCAGTTTAATTTCTCTGGCCATACTGATTTTTTGGGATTATTTTAAACATACTTTTTTACGTGCTATTCCCGCTCCTGTCGTGGTCGTTTTGCTTGGTATATTGATAAATTATCTTTACCAAACTTTCTTTCCTTCGCTTATGCTCATGGATAGTCATCTAGTTGAAGTACCAGTGAATCAGGATTTAGTCGGATTTTTTCAACAATTTCAACATCCGGATTGGAGTGCTTGGGCCAATAGCCAAGTTTACGTTTATGGTTTTATCATTGCCGTGGTTGCTTCGATTGAAAGCTTACTTAACTTAGAAGCTTCACGCAAAATTGATAAAAAACATCGCTATGCTTCGCGTAATCGTGAATTATTTGCCCAAGGCATAGGTAATACCGTGTGTGGTTTGATCGGTGGTATCCCAGTGACTTCGGTAATCATTCGTACTACAGTGAATGTTCAATCCGGCGGCTCCTCTAAAGTATCAACAATTTTTCATGGCTTTTTATTGTTATTGACCGTCATGCTGATTCCACAGTGGTTAAACCTGATTCCATTAGCGTCTCTGGCGGCAATTTTAATTCACACCGGTTATAAGTTGTCGAAAATCAGCTTGTATCGTTCTATGTATAAGGAAGGCTTCGCGCAATTTATTCCTTTCATCGTTACTATCGTTGCTATTGTCAGCTACAACCTATTAACTGGGGTTTTAATCGGCTTGGCTGTGAGTTTCTTTTTTATCCTACGCTATGCCAGCTTGCGCCGTTTTGATGTTATCAATGAAAAACACACTAGCGGCTCGATATTACGTTTATTATTACCGCAACAAGTCAGCTTTTTAAGTAAAGCTGCCTTTGGTTCACAGCTGCGTTCTTTACCAAAGAATTCAAATGTGGTCATCGACGCGTCAAACTCAGATTATATCGACAAAGATATCGTCGAGTTGTTTCAAGAATTTCGTGATAACCAAGCACCTAGTAAATCTATCGTGTTAAATATGACAGGCTTTAAAGATAAATATCGTATTCATAATCAAATGAATTTTATCAATGTCACCACACATAACGTGCAACTCTCATTAAAGCCTAGAGAAATTTTAAATATTTTAGCTGAAGGCAATCAACGCTTTTTACATAATCGCGTGATTCACCGCAATCAACAGCAAGAGATCCATGCAACTTCAAGTTCACAACATCCAATTGCTGTGATATTAAGTTGTATCGATTCGCGCGTGCCGGTTGAACTGATATTTGACCTAGGCTTAGGCGATGTATTCACCACACGTATCGCCGGGAACATTATCAGCGATGACATTCTTGCCAGTATCGAATTCGCTTGCCATGTCGCTGGCGCCAAGTTAATTTTAGTCTTGGGGCATTTAGGTTGTGGTGCCATTAAAGCCGCTTGTGTTGCTCAATCTGCTGATGGTTATGTCGATGGCTTATTAGCTAAAGTTAAACCAGCAATTGCGGTACAAAATCAATTGACGCCGAACGCAAAAGCTGACAGTAAAGAGTTTGTCACCGATGTAATTAACCTTAATGTCGAACACAGCATGTTTCAAATTTATCAAAAAAGTGAAATATTACGCCAGTTAATCGATAGCAAAAAAATCAACCTCGCCGCCGGTATTTATAATATTTACGACGGCACGGTGCAGTTTACCGAAGAACAATTTAGCAAAACGACTTATGAAAATTCTAAGTTTCAGAAAAGTTAGCAGCATAGTCGGTATTTTGACCCGGAATGCTGAAGTTTCTATTGATAAGAACTATAAATCATTTTTACCTACAAAATTCGGGCGTTGCAACCGAATTTTGTAGGTGGTTTCTCTTTTTTTATCAAATAAAGTAGCCAGTGGTTGAGCGTAGCAGACCACTGGGTTTAACTTCGTGAGATATTGAGAATGAGCTTGATTGACAAATATCCCCCAACCCCTCTTTTGAAAAAACAGGGGAAAGAACAATGAATTGACAAATCCACCCTAACCCTCCTTTTGTAAAAGGCGTTGTTGCGTAATTCAAAAAGAGACCTGTCATTCCAGAATTTTTGCATAGGGATATGCAAAAATGTCTGGAATCCAGCGC
>JBCDIY010000067.1:0-6818 GCA_038748435.1 Pseudomonadota bacterium
ACCTACCCGCCCGCGCGGCTTGTCTACATCATAGAGGGCAACCACATCATTTGCGGCAGTCAATAACGTCAAGCGTCGCCAGTGCTCCGCCGGTATGGTATCACGCGGCACTGCAACTTTTTTTACTAATTGATTTAATGCATTGTAACTTTCACTACTTTTTGCCTGATTAGGGTGAGTTGTTTGCGTCACTTTACCTAAGGCATTACGCACAAATGTCGTCACTAAGTCGACGGGTGTTTGCTTATTAGTTAAATCCACATGATGCTGAGTTTTACTGAGCAACTGTCCTAAGGCATCGTAGCTTTGGCTATAGTCGCAATCTTTTGGGGAATAGCGTAGAAACTTTTTTAGTGCAGCAAACGAGATATTCTCCAGCTTATGTTCGGGCAGAATATCATTGGCAATTTCCTTGCGGCTTAGTTCCTTGCCATCAAAATTAAATTCATAAAGTTTTGCGTAGCGATTCGCATCAACTTCTGCAATACAATTGCCATTTTTGTCACACCAAAAATAATTAATCTCCCATTGGGGAATTTCTTTCGAATTTGGCAATGTCGCTTGAATTAAAGTTTGTTGTTTTATCTTTTCCTTGAAATTATTGTACATCCATTCGGTTGTTGGTTGTCCTTGACGTACGTAAGCTAAACTGTTTCCTGGGCCAATCGTATGCATCCACACTTTACTTTGCAGCGTTGCTGTTTTTAACCCACGGTTATCATAAACCAAAGTTACCGTTCTATCCTCATCAGCGACTTTATGTTTTGCTAACAAGGATTGCATTTCAGCTAAAGTTATACCATTGGCTACATACTTGGTGCTATCAATCACTAGCTTTTGCGCATAAAAATATATTTGCGTTGCTTGATGGAATGCATTATTTGTAAATGCACTAACATAACCATCTCCATCTATCTGATAAGCAAGCGCATCGGATTTATCATAGATATAAAACCAAACTTTTCCCGCTTGGTTTTGCTCAACAATTTTTTTTCCGCGAGTATTAAATACTTGCTTGGTGGTTAAGGTTTTTATTTCTACCGGTAGTGTTAATTCACTTGTAGGCGTCGACGCTGGATTATCGACTGGCACGTTATCAACATGGGTTGCAATACAGACATTGTGAGAATTATATTGCATAGATATAGTGCATGCGTTCTTTGTTCCGACGCCGATAGTCAATGTTAACACGTTACCATTATTATCTAACTGATAGCTTGTAATGCTGCTACGATTACTTTGTGTAAGTGTTATCTTGCCTTTTGCCAAACTAGTTTCTGCAATATCAGTCTTGGGTGTGCGTTTTTCAACTGTCCTGCCAGCTCGATCAAACTGCACAAGCCAAATTGCTCCTTGTTTATCCGTATGTGCAACACATTGGCTTAATGCGTCGAGTTTGAAATGTTCACTATTGCCATTGCCATCAACCGCAGTAATTTTACGTTCTGCGGCGTCGTAGACTGTTTGCTCATGCCGACCGACAGGAACGTTTTGCAGCGCTGCTGTAAGACTTTTTAAACTACGGGTTTGTGGAACTTTAATTGGTTTAGCATAACGCGAAGATTGCGTCTGGTTCGACTCTTGATCGTAAATATATGCATTAACATAATTCTCTGCATCAATATGAAAGCAGAGTCGGTTTAATAAATCGTTGACATAATATTGTTTTCTATCTCCAGCGCTTGACTTTAACAGAGCATTGACAATTTCTGCTGGAATACGATTAGTTTTCTGGATAGTCTCGACAATTGGGGCAACTGCAATTGGATTGGCAAACTCACATTGCAAAAGTACATCACCCATAACGTCATGTTCCATCAAAGTTACCGCCATGTTTAGCGGGCTACAACGCTCTAGAACGAAGGTGATTTCGCCTTTTGGATCCAGTGAGTGCCAAATATTGCGATCGTCAGGGCTGGGTTTGATTTGTTTTGCAACTTCAGCAATGGTATTTGCTGTTAACTTTGTCACATCAATAGCATTGGCATATTCACTATGACCGAAATCCAGCCCTGAACTGTCTAGTAAATAATGTTTTACATAACCGCTAGCATCGATGGAATAAAAAAGTTTGCCATCGTTATCATAGCGATTAAAAGTTTTACTATCCAATACTGGATCAGCAATGGCTTGCACTAATTTTTCTAATCCGCTTAGGGTGATTTTATCATTGAGTTTGTCTGCATTTAACCGATAATAATAATGCGTTGTATCCAATACTTGCTCAATATAATTAGCATAAGTGTATTGCGTGACTTGCGCCCAACTGACTTTATCATAAGGCCTCAATTGATAAATCAACCGACCGATTGAATCATAATAATATCGTGTGATATTACCATTGGCATCCGTATGTTTGATCTTCAGACCATTGCGGTTATATTGCCATTTCTGCTCCAAGTGTAATCCTTTGGGAACAGTAGCAGAAATTGGATCAATAATTTCACTTATCTGTCGATTTAAACCATCATAAATTTTTTGCGTTTGTTTTTGATTAGCGGCTGTAGCGTCACCCTGTGTGATAAGTACTGGATTATGCTGACCATCATATGCCGTTTGCGTTAATAAATTTAATTGCTGAGCTTGACTGCTATGAAGGTCCGTTTCAATTGCTGCTGATGAACTTGCTGCAGCAGATGTTGGATCAACACTAACTTCAATCACTAAGTCGCGACGATCATAATTTTTTTCAGTCCAAATGCCGTTAGCATTTTTACTGGCAATTGCTCTATCAAAACTATCGTAGCGTGTTTCTCGCCGGGTTAGAACTTTGGGTTGCTGTGGTTTTTTTGTGTCAACTGTCCGTTCTTCAATGGCTACCACACGTCCTAAATCATCATGCTGATTAACCGTCAATAAACCATTTTTATCTGTAGTCGACAAATGCCAACCACTAACAGAGTAGGTATGTTTACGACTATAGCCTAGTTGATCTATTTCACTAGCAATTAATCCACCAGGTTCATAGCTAATTTGTTGGCGATAGCCGTAGCTATCAGTTTCTTCTAAGATTTGCTCAAAGACATTAATGACGCTTGTTTTTTTTCGACCGACTGGACTTGTATGAATGATTTCTGCTGCTTGAGTATTATAGACAATACGCCATGTTTGCCCGTTGGTATCTACATCGGTAAGTTGTCGACTATGGGCATCCCACGTTTGCTCGCTAACTAGCCGATTTGGCAAAATGGTTTTTAGTTTGTGGCCGAGCTTGTCATTGATATAAGTCGTCTTTTGACCTTCGGCATCTATTGCTGCGATTGGTAGGTTTAAAAAATTAAACGCAGCGTGCGTTTCAATATTTTCACCTTGTACATCCAACTGACTATGCACCACATTACCACGCACATCATAGTCAAATCTATCCTCTGCCAACAAAGTTTTAGTTATAGGACGTTGATGACACTGCTTTTCACCAAAACTATTATATTGATTGAGTGTGAGGAAACCTTCTCCATCTTTATTCAAAGTAACTCGACTACATCCATCAAATTCACTTATCTCAATAATATCTTTATCAGCATCGGCAAGTGTATCAATTTCTGCTTGTAATTTAGTCGAGCATATTCCTCCTGCAAGCTGATTTAATTTATCAGCTGGAATTGGCTGTGCAAAGCGATGTGTTTTAATGACATCATCAAAACTATTCCATGTAGTTTGGTTAATCGCACCATAATGATTTAGCATGACGACTAATCGTTTGGCATCGTCATAATAAAATAATGTTCTCGTTCCTTCGGGCAAAATCTTTTCTGTTTGTAAGCCAAGCCTATCAAAAATATATCGTGTCGCTGCTTTTTGCCATATCGATTTTATTTCTGTAATTTTTTCTTTGGGGCTTAAGTTAGTATCAAGATCAACAAGAGCTTTTTGTAACGATGCTTGGGGATTCAATTCTGCTGTTTTTTGTGACCAAGCATTATACTGATAATGATAAGCACGTAACTGTGGCTGCGGCTTATCTCGACTTGGCAACGGCCCTTGTGCATGATAAATAATATTACCTACTGCATCATAATTTTTTAATGTTTGTTTGCCTAAAGGTAATTCAATTAAAACAATTTCTCGCAGATTCAAATCATATTGATAACGCCATTGAAAATCTTCTGGGTGCAACTTTGGCCTTAATTCTGCCATAGTTTTATATTTTTCAGGATTTACCTGGTTATAATAACGAATCTTGTTAGCAACTTCGCCACAAGCAAGCCGAATGTATTCATCAAGGTAACTTTCTGCATCACAAGCACCGATCACTTGACCACGCAAATCCCGATAATAATACGTCACGGCATCTTCAACACTATATATTGGCTTCAATCCAGATAAAGATTTAGACAAATCCATTTCAGTAGCAAATTGAATGGTTTTTTTATGCCATAAAAAGTTATTTTCAAAAATAGTTAAATAACCACCAGCAATTGCTGTGCCAATTAGCTCAGCATATTTTTGATTATCATCTTCATAATAAAAATAATGCTGGCGATCTTGATTATTTTTAATTATTAACGACTGCATAAATTCAGAGGACTGTTGGCTAAATTGTGGAATTAGGGATGTTTTTATAGGAGTAACATAGCGAACTGACAACGTTTTTCTATCTAAACTGTCCCAATTTATCTGCTGAATAGCACCATCTGCAGTTATTTTAAACTGTAATCGATTAGATTGATCATGTAACCAGGTAGTATAACGATCTTTACCTGGGGTTAAAATTAGTTTTTTTACTACACTGTTTAACGTTATATCTTTTGTTTTCGAACTAATTTCAATTGGTGCTTGATATCTTAGGACTTGTTGGACGTTATCTCTGATATCGTAATGAGTTTGCTCTACCCGCCCGAGAACATCAATGACTAGAGCTAATCTATCTTGTACATCATACAAGGTATATTCACATTTTTTATTTGGCAAAATAGTTTTTAATGGTCTACCAGCTTTATCAAAGATAAACTGTGTTTCACGCTGGGTCATTTTTGCTTTACATGCTTCTAATTTTTCATAAGTTTGACCCGCTGCATTCCAAAAACAACTTTGTATCAATCCATTTGGACTTTCTATCGTTATAGATTGTAATTCGTCATCATATTTGATTTTTGTCACTGCATTCATTGCATCGACGACTTGAACACAGCGTTGCAAATTATCAAATACTTTTTTCGTTACACTATTTTGTATAGTGTTGTTTTTATCAATGCCTTGACGAATTTTTTGCTGGACAACTTGATTAAAGATATCCCAGAGGGTTTCTTCATGATATGCAAATGCATCATCTAATCCTTTTTGAGGATTCTTGACATTTCGATTAGCAAATTTGATGATTGATGTACACTGATTACGAGAATTATACGCATATTGAGTTAAGGTCTGCTGCAGTGGATTTTGTTTTTTCGCCCATTGCTGTAGTGTTGCCAGCTTGATCACTGATTGTGGGGATAATTTTTTTGCTGCTTCATAACCCGCATTAATAAATTTTACAGTTGAAAACCTATTGCCCTCATCGTCATAGGTATATTTTGTCACACCACCTTTTGGGTTAATCAAATAAATTAATTGTCTTTTGTCATCTCGCACATAAAACGTTGTTAATTTTTTTGAATTTTTTACTTTTTTATTTTCTCCAACCAAGTGTTTGGTTATGCTAGCCAAACTCCCATTGGATGTATAGAAGTAATCGATCTGTTGACCACATCGATTTTGTTCATGCGTTTTCAAACCTAACTTTGGATGAAATTGTTGTGTGTATGTAGCACCGTCTGCATCGACAATTTCGAATAAATGACCATTGGCATCATAACTATAGGTTTGTTTCAGTGGCTCACCTTTCGATGTTGGTTTTTCATAACTTGTTAATCTTTTTTGTAAATCATAAGAAAATATTTGTTTATCACCATAAGCATTTGCCATTGAACTTATTTGTGAGTCATACTCCAAATCATAGAAACGCCCATCACCAAATTTAAAATGTACGAGTCGTGGTAATTTTGTCGCTGAAGAAGCACTCGCAGTTTCATATTTAAAATCAACTCGCGTGGTATCAGTCTGGGTGATTCGGCTGAGTTGTTCTCCATTGTAATCATAAAAAATACTGTATTTTTCAGTCTGACTGACGGGAATTTCACTGCTTTGTAATCGACCTTGATCATCTAGCTGATAAGACACTAAGGTTATGTGTTCCTTAGCATCCATACTTACATAACTTAAGGTTAAATTGTTAGGCTTACGGTCAATATGAATTTCTGCATCTTTAGCGATAATCGCATTTAACTGGCCACTTTCTGTATATTGATAATTCAACACACGTCCAATACTATCTATCTTACGCGTGAGTAAGCCATGTTTATCAAAAATTTCTTCTAAACCATCAGCAAAGTGTTGTACTTTATAGCTACCATCTAAATTCTGTACTAAAATTTGATTGCCATGTGCAAGACCTTTGGCGATATAAAATTTTTCGTCAAGATCATATACAAAGTTAATCTGACTACCATCTGCTTGTAGTATTTTTATTGGCGTATGCGAGTTATTATTGCTTGGTAATAATAATTTTTTTTCCTGAGAAAAGCGCCACTTTCCATCTATGCTGTTGTATATCATCCCTAATACCAATTGAAAACCATGCACTTTAATAATTTTTTGATGATCTTCTAGAAATAAATTGCCGATGATTGGATTAATAAAAATATTTTGTTTGGCTTGACCGAAGGATTGGCTTGCAAGTAGAGAACCGATATTATTTAAGGAACTTTCACTTTTTCCTAATTCTGATCCCGCAATTAAATAAAACAGATGTTTAAACATCTAATACTCCTTAGTATTCT
>JBCDIY010000068.1:0-6762 GCA_038748435.1 Pseudomonadota bacterium
AAAAAATTTAATGCTTCTCAAGAAAAAAATTTTACCGAACACACAAGCACTAAAATGCTAAAATTAAAACAAATCAATTGCATAAGTTATTCTTTTTTTAATATTACATATGAACAGTTTAAATATGGCTTAACTATTGATAAAATATGCTTTTATCCACTCGAGGTACTGGAAATGCCATTTATCCCGCATACCGAAAATGATATTAAAACCATGTTAGCTGAAATTGGAGTAGACTCAATCAGTTCACTATTTGATGAAATCCCCAACAACTTACTCATCTCAGGATTAGATAAGACCATTATACCTAAAGGAAAATCTGAGCATGCAGCAACATTAGAAATGCAAACAATTGCTGCTAAAGATCAAACGGGTAAATGTTTCATCGGTGCTGGAGCTTACCAGCATTACATTCCTGCGGCAGTTTGGCAAATTGCTAGCCGTGGTGAATTTCTTACAGCTTATACACCCTACCAAGCAGAAGCTAGCCAAGGTAGCTTACAATTACTCTATGAATATCAAACCATGATGGCAAGTTTGATGTCTATGGAAATTGCTAATGCTTCTCTATACGAAGGTGCAAGTGCAGTAGCTGAGGCAGTATTAATGGCAGTAAGAGTCAATCGCCAATCTAAATCAAAATTAATCTTAGTACCAAAAACCTTGCATCCGTTTTATCGGCAAACCATAAAAAGTATTGTAAAAAACCAAAATATCCACTTGGAAGAAATCGATTTTGATGTGACGACCGGTAGAATTAACATTGCTAGTCTAACAGCATATGAAGATAAAGATGTAACAGCAATGATCATTAATCAACCCAATTTTTTTGGTGTATTAGAAGATACGGATAATCTAACAAACTGGGCACAGCAACATAAAGCCATTGCCATTGCTGTGGTTAACCCTACTGCCATGGCATTGTTTAAACCACCCGGCCAATGGGGTGAAAAAGGCGCAGATATCGTTTGTGGTGAAGGCCAACCGTTAGGTGTACCTCTCGCTTCTGGTGGTCCTTACTTTGGTTTCATGTGCACACGTAAAGAACACGTACGGCAACTACCTGGACGCATCGTCGCCCGTAGTCACGATGTCGATGGCAAACAAGCATTTACCTTGACCTTGCAAGCACGTGAACAACATATACGGCGCTCTAAAGCCACTTCAAATATTTGTACTAATCAAGGCTTATTGGTAACAGCAGCAACGATTTATCTAAGTTTACTAGGCCCTGTAGGACTCAAACAAGTAGCAAGTTTGAGTCACAGCCAGACTAAATGCCTAAAAGAAAAGCTAATAGCAAAGGGAATTACCAATATATTTAATATGCCATTTTTCCATGAAATTGTGTTACAACTTCCATGTAAGGTACAACTAGTGCGTGAAAAAATGGCAGCACAAGGCATTCAAGCTGGTTTTGACTTGACACCACATTACCCACAATTGGGTAATGCACTGCTAGTCTGTGCGACAGAAACAAAAACGGAAGCTGACTTAAACGATTACGCAGAAAAATTAGCTCTGGTTCTACAAGAATTACCTGCTGATGAAGAATTAAATTTGCAACCAATCACTTAAAGCTTAAGAGAATTTTATTATGTTAATTTTTGAAATATCAACACCCGACCGCAAAGCCAATGCACAATTTATTGAAGGTAATATCGATGTTACAGATATTCCTGAAGAAATGTTACGTCAGGATAAACCTCTATTACCTGAAGTTTCAGAACTTCAAGCAGTTAGACATTTCACCCAGTTGGCACAAAAGAATTTTGCTATCGATACCAATTTTTATCCTTTAGGTTCTTGTACCATGAAGTATAATCCGCGCTCAGTGCATCAACTCGCTAGCTTACCGAATTTTTTACACCACCATCCATTTAGTTTGGAAGCCAATAGCCAAGGCATCATGTATTGCTTATATGAATTACAAGAAATCTTAAAACAAGTGACCGGCATGGCTGGTATTTCTTTAACACCAATGGCCGGCGCACAAGGCGAATTTGCCGGTGTCGCTATGATCAAAGCTTATCACGATGCGCGACGCGATTTTGCCCGGACCGAAATGCTAGTCCCCGATGCTGCACACGGTACCAATCCAGCTTCCGCCGTAATGTGCGGTTATACGGTGCGTGAAATCCCGACTTCTAAAGATGGTGATGTCGACATTGCCGCATTAAAAACGCTGGTGAATGAAAAAACTGCGGGCATCATGCTCACCAACCCTTCTACACTTGGAGTCTTTGAAAGAAAGATAGAAGAAATTGCCGCTATTATGCATCAAGCCGGCGGCTTACTTTATTACGATGGTGCTAATTTAAATGCAATTTTAGGTAAAGTACGGCCCGGCGATATGGGCTTCGATGTCATGCATATGAACTTGCATAAAACCTTTGCTACACCTCATGGTGGCGGTGGTCCAGGCGCTGGGCCTGTTGCCGTAAGTCAGCGTTTAGTCCCCTTTCTACCGGTACCCATTGTCAAAAAACTTGCTGATCATTATTATTGGGAAACTGAAAACGACAAACCTGAAACCATCGGTCGCTTGTCAGCATTTATGGGCAATGCAGGTATTTTATTACGTGCTTATATTTATATTAAATTACTTGGTAGAGATGGCTTATATCGGGTGGCTGAATTTGCCACCTTAAATGCCAATTATTTATTTAAAAAACTCCAAGACGCTGGATTTAGCGCGGCATTTCCTAATCGACGTGCCAGTCATGAATTTATTTTAACGTTAAAAAAAGAAAAAAAATCACTAAACATTACTGCTTTAGATCTAGCTAAGCGCTTATTAGATTATGGTTTTCATGCACCGACAATTTACTTTCCGCTATTAATCCCAGAATGCTTATTGATTGAACCTACTGAAACAGAAGCTAAGCAAACCTTAGATGCGTTTATCGATGCGATGCAGGCAATTTACCAAGAAGCGACTGAGCAACCGGAATTACTCCAACAAGCACCTTATAAAACACCAGTACGGCGCGTTGATGAAGTCAAAGCAGCAAAACAATTAGATTTAATTTATCAAGTTCAGGATTAATGCATGACAACCATAGCAAAATTATTTAATCAAGAAGCCGCGTTGGATGAAACCGTTACTATCAAAGGTTGGTTGCGCACTCGCAGAGACTCCAAAGCTGGTTTTTCGTTTCTAGCAATTCACGACGGCTCTTGTTTTGCGCCGATTCAAGTGGTAGTCAATAACACCATAGCAAATTATCAGACGGAAATCCTCAAACTCACCGCCGGCTGCAGCGTCATCATTAGCGGTAAACTCGTGGCTTCGCAAGGCAAAGGCCAACAATTCGAAATACAAGCTGAAACAGTCAAAGTATTAGGCTGGGTGGAAGATCCGGATAGCTACCCGATTTCACCGAAACATCACACTTTAGAGTATCTACGTGATGTGGCGCACTTACGTGCCCGCACCAACACTTTTGGAGCAATTGCTAGAATTCGCCATTGCGTTGCCCATGCGATTCATCAATTTTTTCATGAGCAAGGATTTTTATGGTTACCCACACCGATTATCACCGCCAGTGATTGTGAAGGTGCAGGTGAATTATTTCGTGTAAGCACATTGGATCTAGCGAACTTACCTAAAACCGATCATGAGAAAATTAATTTTAACGAAGATTTCTTTGCTAAAGAAGCCTTTCTTACCGTTTCTGGTCAACTCAATGCGGAAACTTACGCATTGGCATTACAAAAAGTGTATACCTTTGGCCCGACATTCCGCGCGGAGAATTCTAATACTGCGCGTCATTTAGCTGAGTTTTGGATGATCGAACCGGAAGTTGCTTTTGCTGATTTACACGACGTTGCTGATTTAGCAGAAAAATTATTAAAACATATTTTTCAAACTGTACTGCATGAACGTCAGGATGATATGCAATTTTTTAATCAACGTTATGAAAAAACTGCAATCGAACGCTTAAATAAAATCATCGACCAAGATTTCGAAAGATTAGATTATACCGATGCCATTAAGCTATTAGAAAAAGCTAAAAAAGCATTCGAGTATCCAGTAAAATGGGGCATCGATTTACAAACCGAACACGAACGTTATCTAGCAGAAGACTTGATTGGCAAACCAGTCATCGTCATGAATTATCCTAAAGATATCAAAGCATTTTATATGCGCTTAAACGATGATGCTAAAACCGTCGCTGCAATGGATGTTTTAGCCCCAGGCATTGGAGAAATCATCGGCGGCAGTCAGAGAGAAGAACGTCTTGATGTATTAGATCAACGCATGCAGGCGTTTGCTATTGAGCCAAAAGATTACCAATGGTATCGTGATTTACGCCGTTACGGCACTGTACCCCACGCCGGTTTCGGCTTGGGCTTTGAGCGTTTACTGGCGTATATCTCTGGATTAAGCAACGTCCGTGATATCAGCCCATTTCCCCGTACGCCGGGAAATGCTAAATTTTAGTTTTTCTCTTAGACTTTGACAAATCTGCCCTCACCCCTCTTTTGCAAGGCGTTGTTGTATAAATAGAATCTGTCATCCCCGCGGGGCCTGTCCCCGGCTTGAACGGGGAGCGGCGATCCAGGAGAATCCACGAAAAAATAGGTTATTTCGTACAATTCATCTTTGGCGCAGCGCTGGATTCCGGACATTTTTGGATGCTCCTATCCAATATGCTAAGTCGAATACACCTTCAAATCATCGCTTAAATTAAGTCCACGAATTTTTTGCATTGCCACTTTTAATCGCCATAATAAAAACGCGACGCCAACAAAGCCGCTGAATAATAAACCTAACCAATAACCCGCAGCACCATAATCTAGATGAAAAGCAAAAAAATAACCACTCGGAATTGCTGTCAACCAAAAACTGATTAACGACCCTAGCAAAGTGGATTTGGTATCTTTCAAACCACGTAAAGCCCCAAACAAAACAATACGCACAGCTTCAAATAGTAAGAACATCATGCCTATCGATAAGAACATACGTGCAGACTTTACCACAACAGCATTTTTGCTAACATTGGTCTGAAAATCTAAGGCAATAAAATAATCTGGGAATAACCAGATAATTATCGCCAAAGCACTCATAATCGCTAAAACTATGGCCAAAGCTGAGCGAATCGTATGATTGATTACATCTATTTCTTTAGCACCTAAGCGATTACTCACACGCACAGTAACGGCTTGAGCCGTTGCGAATAAAATAGCAACAAATAATCCTAAATATTGCATCGTTACTTGTGAGGCTGCCAACATGTCTGTACTCATATGGCCAATCAACAACAACATGATAAAAAAGAAGCTGACTTCAATAGAATACATAAGCCCGACAGGAAACCCAACTTTAAATATATCTTTAAAAAAATATGGTTTTTCAAAAGTAAATATTTTTTTAAAATACGGCTGATATAGTTTTCGGCTTAATAAGTAGATTAACCAAGCAATGGTAGAAACCCAAAATGTGATCGTTGTCCCCCAGCCTAGTCCTGCAATGCCTAATCTGGGAAAATCTAAGTAGCCAAACACCAACAAAAAATTTAAACCAATATTCAATCCGACCCAGCTTAAAGTAAACACTAAGTTAGTGCGGGTGTGGCCTAAACCAATCACTAATTGTAATAACACCAGACCAATAAAGTCAGGCAGAATACTAAAGGCCAAACCATGTAAATAAGGTGTAGCTAAATCGACTAATGCCTGCTTTTGACCTAACCATAAAAGTAACGGTGCCATGTACCAAATTACTATCGTCGTTGGAATAGTTAAAGCAATAGCAATCCACACGCCATCACGTATGACATAGGCAATTGCAGCTTCATCGTTTGCACCCTGCTGATTGGCAATAAATACACTTATTGCGGTAAACATCCCCCATAAAACAATCATTAACGCCGCAAAAAACCAACCGACTAAAGCGCCTGCTGCTAAAGCCCTGGCACCGACATGAGCTAAAAATAATGTCGAAGTAAAGCCTAACGACGCTTCCACTAAACCGCTGAGAATGAGTGGAATCGCAAGTGAAATTAATATTTTAGTTTCTCGAATCGTTAACATTGGTCTAATCAATTTGCAGTGAAAAACTGGCTATCGTAACATTTGTACAAAATAATGGCAATGGAAATTGTTACAGTGAATAAACCATACATAATATGGTAGTTAGTAAAATTTTGTTCATGGTTTCAACCTCATAGTAATTTTAGAATGATATACTTCACTGTCGTACTAGCCTAAAGTTTTTTCCCACAGAGGATGTTTTTTTAGAAGTACGATAAGGATTGATATCAATGCCACCTCGTCTTGTATAACGACCATAAACACTAAGCATTTCTGGCTGACAATATTGCATAATATCGATAAAAATGCGTTCTATACATTGCTCGTGAAATTCATTGTGATTACGAAACGAAACGATATATTTTAATAATCCCTGACGATCAATTTTTTTACCTTTATAACAAATTTGCACACTAGCCCAATCGGGTTGCGAAGTAATGAGGCAATTTGACTTAAGTAAATTTGAATAAAGCGTTTCTTCCACCCAATCATCATGAGTCTGTAAAAAATTCGGGTGAACATGATAGATATCACAAGTTACATCAAGTCCATCAATACATTCGCCGTTGAAATTAGATTGAATTTCTAGTGTTTTCAACTCATCTAATAAATACATATTTACTTCAACAACGGCTTCAATACTCGAGCTGATATCTTTTTTGATTGTTGTTACCACATGATTAACTGAAGTAAATTTGCTGTTGTTAAAAGAGTTAAAATAAA
>JBCDIY010000069.1:0-6680 GCA_038748435.1 Pseudomonadota bacterium
ATTTATCAAGCTTATCACACCTCAGCAAATGGTTTACCTTTGTATAGCGGGACCAATGAAAAAAAATTTAAATTATTTTTCTTGGATATTGGACTAATTTTAAATGCTTTAGATTTGTCTGCTGAAATAATATTGAATGAACATCTAATATTATTGAACCGTGGTGCTTTAGCTGAACAATTTGTTGGCCAAGAGTTAATTGCCTATGCACCAAATTATAAAATTGCTTCCTTGTATTATTGGGAGCGCGAAAAAACTGGTAGTACTGCTGAAATCGATTATGTTATTAACGTAGATTCTAATATTACCCCAATCGAAGTCAAAGCAGGCAAATCTGGCCGATTAAAATCACTCCAGGTTTTTTTAAATGAAAAAAAGCTAAATCTCGGCGTGCAAATTTCCCAAGGACAGTTTAAATTCGAGAACCGAATTTTAACAATACCTTTATATTTAATTGCTGAATTACCACGTTTAGTACGAGAATTCCATGCGAAAAACATTTAAGCTTACACAATGAGCAAGCTGAGGAGATTTTTGTATATATTTCGTCGTGAGTTGATTACATAGAGGGCCTTTTAAGCATTTGTTAAGCAACTTAGCTTATAATTATACTATGTATATAAAATTATCAGTAGGTTAGCATATGACAGGCAAAGGTCCAATTCTCGTAGATAGTCCCCCCAAACAAGATAGCCATACACGACTTCCACAAGATTTTCAGCCAGAACAAGCCCCGACAAAACCAGCAGATCCACTGGCAGCGGTAAATCACTCAGAAAAACTTGCGAATGAACTGCTTGGATCTGCTGCTGCCACTTTGAACAGTTTAATTCAAGATCCAGAGTTCAATGCATACGATGCAACTACCTGGCCACCAGCACAACAAAAAATCTATAGAGAATTACTTACAGATTTAGTTAAGTTTTTTGATAGTTATTATTTAAACCCTAAATCTTCTACTTTTGCAACTAACTACTATTTACATCAAACCTTTGCAAAAGTGCGTGCTGAGTTAGAAAAAAGCCTGGGTGAAAATTTATCTGCTGAGCAAAAAGAAGCTCTAGACTTTCTCTACAAACCCAAAGTCGCAGCAGCACAAGGGGGAATATTTAATGAGAAAATAGCCGAAATAGTCCAGCAAACCGTTGACTATCACCGTAAAAAACGCACTCAAGAACATGTAGATGAAAATTTAATTGCCACTGTGCTTGCCGGCTTGCGTAAGCAAGGCATGGATGTCACACGCTATGCAAATCTACGTAATGAAGAAGCGATTGAACTTATCTTAGAAAAGGGAATTGACCCGCTAATTATTGAGAATACTCATGCTGTAGGTGATGTTGCTAACCTGCTTACCGGAGGATACTACGAATCGCTGGAAAAAATCACCTACTCTGAAGACTTAGATCTCAAGACAAAAGAGGTATTAAAACGTAAACCCAAACTCAATGTTAATTTAGCTAAAGAACCCGAAGTTAATAGATTTCTTGAACGCAGCCAAGCAATTATTGCATACAATACCCTAGATGCTCGTAAAAATGGGGAAATTCGCAAAGAGCATACTTTAGCAAGCAAAGTCACATTCAACCTTAAGCATAAGCCACATGAAGTAAAGGGTAATATATTAATGGCTACAGCTGCAGCAGGCTTAGGATTCTCTTCTTTAAAAGAAGTTAAAGCGCTTAACATGCCTGTAGACCAACTTGCTAAACAGTTAAATCTTGTCCCACTCATTGTCGATCAAACCACCGGCAATACGCTTAGCTTAGCCGCTTTTGAAAAGCATCCTACGATACAAGAAAGCAAGTTAACATCCAGTCAAATAAAACTGCTATATGAAAATGCCATCTTATTGCAAAAACACTGTGAAAAGCCCATCATCCCTTTTGAAATTGCTGTCAATAATCCTGAGTTAAGCCATAAAGTTAGCGCAGTCTATCAAGCCACGCAAAAAATCTTAGAAACCTTTGGCCGGCAACAAACCCTGCAAGCGCAAAAAGAAGCAGATGTAACCAAACAACAAGAAGTATCGGCTAAAGGAAAAGAAACAAAAGCAGTGATAGGCGCGAATGCAGAAGTTGAAGATACGCAAAATACAACTCCAGGAATGGGAATGGGGAGTACTTAAACATTCGGCAAGCCTATATCGGCCTTTGGACCACCAGCGATTTCATTACGCAGTAAAGTTTCTACCGCTTCCAATGTTGGCGGCTCGTTATTGATAGGTAATTTATATTGCTTTGCCATAATCCATGCCGGCAGCATATTTTGTTCGGTATTAGTAACTAAAGTAATTTGTTGCCAGTTTTTTTTCACCACGTCAACTCGGTAAAATTCACGTAATGTTTCAATGTAACGATGACGGTTGCCTTCAGCGTAAGTTAATTCGCCCGCATTAATACACAAACAGTTTTCAAATTCATATACTGTCCAGCCAGTTTTAGCCAGGCGTGTTTGTATGAGTTGGCCATAGTCTTTAAGTGGTTTTTCAGCATCATGGACTAATAAGTAAATAAAATGCTGATTGATAATATATTCGATATATTCATGGATTTTTTCAGCATATCTTTGAAAAAAATCATCCGGCTGTGCCTCTGATTCTAGCTCCATATCCGCTGCTGTCATCGGTGCTTGCTCAGTAATATCTATATTATTCTGAGTCACCTCACTGTTTTTTGCCTCTTCTGGGGGCGCCACGACTATCAAATTGACTTGAATAATACGACTACTTGCATCATTTAAACTAGTTGCCTTGACATGAATTTGATATTGGGTATTTTCACTTTCACTGGTCACGTGGCCAGAGAGTGCAGCAATCATTGGATCAAGAATAAAACTTTCAGGTAAATCTTCACTGGTAAAAATATATTCCACACCGGATTGACGATCAAAATAATCCGCTAAGTGAATAGTAAAATTCTTACCAGCGATGATAACGTGTTGATAGCTTGGGACTTCAGCAGCAGCCATATAATTTATACTCTTTAAACCGACTTAAAGCTATTATAACTCATCTACTACATTAAAATGCCAGATCAATATATACAACAGCCTCGTGCGTTGCGTTAAATTTCTATATAATATAAATTTTTACATAAGCTAGGAAAAACATTACATGGCGCAAGACTCAAAAGAAAATGATCAAAATCCAAGCAATAGCAATTGGGAACGTAAAACGTTAGAGAAAGTTTTGCTCGAAACTGTCAAAGAACAACGCCGCCGCAGACGTTGGAGCATTTTTTTTAAACTCCTTTATTTATTAATTTTTGCGCTATTCATTTTTGTATTAATTCCGAGTAAAGGCTTGCGTTCGGGTTATCGCTTCAAACCTCACACTGCATTAATTGAGGTCAATGGTGTAATTAGCCCAAATTCTATTGCCAATGCCGACGATATCGTCGCTGGTCTCACAAAAGCATTCAAAGATCCCTACACAAAAGGCGTTATCTTACGTATTGACAGTCCTGGAGGTGCGCCAGTGCAATCGGCTTATGTCTACAATGCCATTATGCGCTTACGCAAAAAGCACCCGAGTGTTAAAGTCTATGCAGTTTGTACCGATATTTGTGCATCAGGCGCTTACTATATTGCCGCAGCAGCAAATGACATTTACGCCAACCCGTCTAGTATCGTCGGCTCCATCGGTGTCTTGATGAATGGATTTGGTTTTGTCGGTACGTTAGAAAAACTAGGGATACAGCGTCGGCTCATTATTTCCGGTGATGAAAAAGGCTTTTTAGATCCATTTTCACCTTTGAAACCAAAAGATCTAGCCTACGCTCAAAAAATGTTAAACATCGTCCACCAAAATTTTATTAATGCAGTTAAGCAAGGCCGTGGTCAACGTTTAAAAATCACCCCTGAAATTTTTTCTGGCCTCGCCTGGACCGGCGTACAGGCAAAACAATTAGGCTTAATTGACGGTTTCGCAAGTCCAGGGGATGTCGCCAGAAATATTATTAAAGCGAAACATATTGTCGACTACACTAAAAAACCAAATATATTCGAACGCTTTGGCCGCACCATGGGCGCGAGTTTCTTCCATAGCTTCGCTACGCAATTTGGTTTAGATGGTGCTCAATTACGCTAATAATGATCCTTGTAGGTTGGGTTGAGCGTTAGCGAAGCCCAACGCAAGTGATTTAAGACATTTATGTTGGGCTTCGTTCCTCAACCCAACCTACAAAATTCGATTTTTGCATGTCTCTATGCAAAAATTCTGGAATGACAGGATATTTTTGATTTACGCTACAATGCCCATAAAAAGGCATTGCAGCGCAAGTTCTATAAACAAAAACCTTGAACTCGGCAAAAACACCCCTATCTAATAAATAACTGATATGATTATTTAAAGGGCAATTCACATGAGAATGGAAAAACTAACCACTAAATTTCAAATGGCGTTAGCAGATGCGCAATCGCTCGCCGTGGGTAGAGAAAACCAATTTATCGAACCTGTGCACCTAATGAAAGCTTTATTAGACCAACAAGGTGGCAACATTCGTTATCTTTTAGCGCAAAGTAATGTCAACATCGACTTACTAAGGACCAAACTAGATAAAGCCATCGATCGTTTAGCCCAAGTTTCTGGTGCACCGGGCGAAGTTCATGTTTCTAACGAATTAGGAAAATTATTAAATATTACTGATAAACTGGCTCAAGATCATAGAGATCAATTTATTTCTACAGAATTATTCGTTTTGGCAGCATTGCAAGATAAAGGGGAATTGGGCCATATATTACGTGAAGCGGGAGCGACAGAAGATGCCATCGTCAATGCTATCGAAAACATGCGTGGTGGCCAAAGTGTGCAAGACCAAAATGCTGAAGAACAAAGACAAGCATTGGAAAAATACACCATAGACCTCACCGAACGTGCCGAACAAGGTAAATTAGATCCAGTCATCGGCCGCGATGATGAAATACGCCGTACGGTACAAGTATTACAACGCCGCACCAAAAACAATCCAGTATTAATCGGTGAACCCGGTGTTGGCAAGACCGCAATTGTCGAAGGCTTGGCGCAACGTATCGTAAATGGTGAAGTGCCTGAAGGTATAAAAAATAAACGCTTGCTAGCACTGGACTTAGGCGCATTAATTGCTGGTGCAAAATTCCGCGGTGAATTTGAAGAACGCCTCAAAGCCGTATTAAACGACCTGGCCAAACAAGAAGGTCAGATTATCCTATTTATCGATGAACTACATACTATGGTCGGTGCAGGTAAAGCTGAAGGCGCGATGGATGCTGGTAATATGTTAAAACCAGCTTTAGCTAGAGGTGAATTACACTGCGTCGGTGCCACAACTTTAGACGAATATCGTCAGTATATAGAAAAAGATGCTGCACTAGAGCGCCGTTTTCAAAAAGTTTTAGTCGATGAACCGAGTGAAGAAGATACCATTGCTATTCTGCGTGGCTTAAAAGAACGCTACGAGGTTCACCACGGTGTAGATATTACCGACCCTGCGATTGTCGCTGCGGCAACCTTATCACAACGTTATATTACCGATAGAAATTTGCCTGATAAAGCTATCGACTTAATCGACGAAGCTGCCAGTCGCATTCGCATGGAAATCGATTCTAAACCTGAAGCCATGGATAAATTAGACAGAAAATTAATTCAATTAAAAATCGAACGCGAAGCGCTAAAAAAAGAAAGTGACGAAGCTTCAAAAAAACGTTTAGATAAACTTGAAAGTGAAATTAAAAATCTCGAAGTCGAATACGCTGACCTAGATGAAATCTGGAAAGGTGAAAAAGCTGCATTACAAGGCACACAACATATTAAAAGTGAGTTAGAACGTGCACGTATTGAATTAGAGACAGCACGTCGAGCGGGTGATTTAACACGTATGTCAGAATTGCAATACGGCAAAATTCCACAGCTGGAAAAACAACTGGAACAAGCTGACAAACAAGAACAACATGTTGATGAAAAGCAACCACACTTACTGCGTAATCGGGTTACTGAAAATGAAATTGCCGAGGTTGTCTCTAACTGGACGCATATCCCGGTAACGAAAATGCTCGAAGGTGAAAAAGAAAAATTACTACGCATGGAAAATGTATTACATAAACGCGTCATTGGCCAAGATGAAGCTATCAAAGTTGTTGCAGATGCTGTGCGCCGTTCACGCGCTGGTTTAGCCGATCCACACAAACCCATCGGCTCATTTTTATTTTTAGGCCCTACAGGTGTTGGTAAAACTGAATTATGCAAAAGCTTAGCTGAATTTTTATTTGACACTGAGGAGTCGATGATACGCATCGATATGTCAGAATTTATGGAAAAACATTCCGTCGCGTGGTACGGTCAGCCTCGACACGGCAAGCGGCCTGCCGGCCAATTTGACGCTGTCGGTCAACAACGGGACCTATGTCAGCGAGATTGTTACCGCTGAGCTGAGTGCCAACCTGACGGTCGAAGGACCTTTGATGCGGTCAGGCACAATCGGCGGCACGGTTTCGCTACAGCGGACGGACATCACCATCCCCGATCAACTGCCTTCGTCCATTCCTTATGTCGATGTTGTACACAAAAATGCCCCAAGCAGCGTTGTCGAACAGGCACGTGAGCTTGCTCCGCCCGCGGAGCAAACTTCCGACAGCACCGCTGCTTCAGGCGGTCTCAATTTGAACATCTCGGTCAATGCGCCATCGCGTATTTTTCTTCGAGG
>JBCDIY010000070.1:0-6642 GCA_038748435.1 Pseudomonadota bacterium
AATGATAACAAGTATGACAGGATTCTCTCGCTCGGAAGCTAAAAACGATCAAGCCGAAGCCGTTTGGGAAATACGTAGTGTTAACCATCGTTACCTTGATATAACAGTGCGTCTACCAGACGATTTACGCTATTTAGAAATGCAAGTACGCAATTTAATCAGCAAACATTTGCACCGTGGTAAAGTTGAAGCGATATTGACATTATTCCCCACCGGAGCAATGCTCGAAGAAATCGCATTAAATTTACCACTAGTTCAACAGTTAATTGAAGTCAACGATAAGGTTTGTTACCACTCGCATCTTCCAGCTTTTGATGTTGGATTTTTATTGCGTTGGCCGGGTGTGATTCAAACCAAACAAGTTGTCACTCCCGAACTCGATGAATTAATTCTAAGTTTGTGTGATGAAAATTTAAAAAAGTTACATGCCTCACGTGAAAAAGAGGGTAGTAAAATAAAGCAATTTTTATCTCAACGCGTTGATAATTTTACGACATTGCTAGAAAATATTAATAACAGTATGGAAACCTACATGCTGACTTATAGAAATCGTATCATTGAAAAAATAAGAGAGTTTAAAGAAGAGATAGAGCCTGGGCGTTTGGAGAAAGAATTGGCATTTTTGTTACAAAAAGCTGATGTTGCTGAAGAAACTAGCCGTTTGGAGTCACATTTGCAGCAAGTACGGTCTTATATAGACCAAGGTGGGGCTGTTGGTAGGCGATTAGATTTTTTCATGCAAGAATTAAATCGTGAAGCCAACACATTAGGTTCCAAATCTATAGATATTAATATTACCGAAGCTGTGGTAGAATTCAAAGTTTTAATCGAACAAATGCGTGAACAAATTAACAATATCGAATGACAAAATTTAAAGATCTCAATGCCACACCAATCATTATTGCTGCTCCTTCAGGGGCGGGTAAGACAAGCCTAGTGAATGAAGTTTGTAAAACATTAAAAAATATTAGTGTATCTATTTCACATACCACAAGAGTAAAACGTCAGAATGAAGTCGATGGGTTAAATTATCATTTCATACCTCAGTCACAGTTTACTGAGATGATAAATAATGACGAATTTCTCGAATATGCAAAAGTTTTTGGGCATTATTATGGCACTAGCTATGCCAAAGTATTGCAGCAGCTAAATCAGGGAATTGATGTAATTTTTGAAATTGATTGGCAAGGCGCGCAACAGATAAAACAAACATTCACTGAATGTTTAACAATTTTTATCTTACCACCTTCGCTGCAAGTTTTGCGCCAACGCCTGCTCAAGCGTGGCATGGATGATACCAAGACTATCGATGTAAGAATGCAACAAGCCCGCGATGAAATCAGCCATGTTAAAGAGTTTGATTATTTAATAATAAATGATGATTTCGCTAAATCAGCTGAGCAGATGCTGGCGATTATCCAGGCTAATCGTTTACGACTTGAACGTCAACTTTATGAAAATAAAGCATTAATTTTACCTATGCTAAAGCATGATTGAGGCTGTTGTTAATAACTTAGCCATGGTAAAATGGTTATAAAGTCTCTATAATACAATATTTTCCTTTATATATGTTCTAACCTTATTAAAGATGGGAGAAATAGCTAAATGGCACGTGTAACAGTTGAAGATTGTTTAGATCAAATTCCTAATCGTTTTGAATTAGTTTTATTAGCAAGTAAAAGAGCACATCAATTGGCTATGACTGGTGCTGAAGCTGCAGTGGATTGGAAAAATGACAAGCCAACTGTGGTCGCACTGCGTGAAATTGCTGATGGCCATACTGATTTGACTGAAAAAGAAAATGCGCGCGTCCATGCATCCGCAGAGGAAGAACAGTCGCGTGAAACGCAGCAATAAACTTCATGAAATTTCAACTCATACTTTAGCGAGTGGTGAAACTGCTTACAAGCTTCTAGAAGAAGACCTTGAGAGTTACCTCGATGCTGAGCCTATAAAAACAATAGCAAAAGCTTACCAAATTGCTAATGAAGCTCACACTGGGCAAAAACGTCATTCTGGCGAAGATTACATTACTCATCCCGTCGCTGTAGCAAGAATCCTAGCGCAGATGCATATGGATCATCAAAGTGTTGCTGCTGCTTTATTGCATGATGTCATAGAAGATACGACCGTAGACAAAGACACGATTGTGAAAGAGTTTGGTGAGCGCGTTGCTTTGCTAGTGGATGGTGTCAGTAAATTAACCCAAATGAAATTCGAAAGTCATATCGAAGCCCAAGCAGAAAATTTTCGCAAAATGCTTTTGGCTATGGCTAAAGACATTCGTGTTATCTTAATCAAATTAGCTGATAGATTACATAACATGCGCACGCTCGGTGTTTTGCGGCCAGAAAAGCGTCGTCGTATTGCCAGAGAGACTTTAGAAATTTATGCTCCCATTGCCAATCGTTTAGGTATGCATAGAATTTGGGTGGAATTTGAAGATTTAGGCTTTGCCGCATTACATCCTTTACGCCATAAAGTTTTACACAATGCGGTAAAACAGGCGCGTGGTAATCGTAAAGAAATTATGGATAAAATCGCGAAAGAACTCGCCATGCATCTTGATAAAATTGGTTTAAAAATTAATACGATTACCGGTAGGGAAAAACATTTATATAGTATCTATAAAAAAATGCGTAACAAAAAAATCCCTTTCACTGAAATTATGGATGTTTATGCATTCCGTATTGTCGTCGATAAAATAGATACTTGTTATCGCGTTTTAGGCGCTGTGCATCAATTATATAAACCGGTTGCGCAACGATTTAAGGATTACATAGCGATCCCAAAAATTAATAACTATCAATCTTTACATACGACATTATTCGGGCCTTATGGTGTACCCATAGAAATACAGATTCGAACTAGTTCTATGCATCAAGAAGCTGAAGATGGTATTGCAGCACATTGGCTATATAAATCAGATAACTTTTCTCCAGATGATGCCCAAGTTAAAGCACGCAGTTTATTGAAAGGTTTATTTGAATTACAAGAAAATACCAAAAGCCCAGTTGAATTTATCGAAAATGTCAAAATTGACTTGTTTCCAGATGAAGTCTATGTTTTTACGCCACGCGGCGAAATAAAAGAATTGCCAAGTGGAGCAACTGCGGTAGATTTCGCTTATTCAGTCCACTCCGATATCGGTAATAGCTGTATCGCAGCAAAAATTAATCGTCGGTTAGCGCCTTTAAGTACAGTACTGCGAAACGGCCAAACCATTGAGATTGTGACTGCACCAGGTGCAAGACCCAATCCTGCTTGGTTAAATTTCGTTGTGACGAGTAAAGCACGGAGTAATATTCGTTATTATATTCGTGAGCAGCGTCGGAGTGAATCAAAAAATCTAGGTAAAGAATTATTAGAAAAAGCTTTAAAAGATTTTGGTAAAAGCATCAATGACTTTACCGATAGGCAGTTAAAACATATTTTAAAAAATATGCAATATTATAGTATGCATGAATTATATGAAAGTATTGGTTTGGGTAACCAATTACCTATAGCTGTTGCTAAAGAATTAGTTGAGCAGGCGCAAACACGACATAAAAAATTAAAGACCCAGGAAGTAGTTTCCAATCCTTTGATCATTAAAGGTAGCAAGGGTATGGTAGTTAATTTTGCCGATTGTTGTTACCCTATTCCGGGTGATCCAATTGTCGGTGTGTTTTCTTCCGGTATTGGTTTGATGATACATAATCAAGATTGTGAGCATATTGCTAAATTAGTGTCGAAACCAGATAAGATAGTTAATGTCCAATGGGAAGAAAACATAAGTGGCGAATTCACCGTCAAAGTGATTGTTGAAGTCGTCAATCAACGTGGGGTATTGGCCAAAGTTGCTGGGACAATTTCTCAAGCTGAAGCAAATATCGAAAACGTGCATATTGACTCAGAAGATAATCGTTACAATAAGATCAAATTAACGTTAACAGTGAAAAATCGTGTCCACTTGGCAAGAGTAATGCGACGCTTACGTGCGTTACATGTGGTCGTAAGATTTTATCGAACAAGATAGGAGCAATAAAAACCATGACTAGAAAAATTATTGAAACTGCAACTGCACCGAAAGCTATAGGTACTTATTCGCAAGCAGTGCAAATTGGCGATATGCTGTTTTTATCTGGACAGGTTGGTTTAGATCCTAATACTATGCAAATGGTCAGTGATGATGTTACTGAACAGTGTCATCAAGTATTTAAAAATTTAATCGCAGTTTTACATGCTGCAAAATACGATGTTTTAGATGTTGTTAAACTCACCGTTTATTTAAAAGATTTAAATCATTTTGCAGCGATCAATGAAGTAATGGCAATGTATTTTACTACTCCCTATCCAGCACGTGCTGCGATAGAAATCTCTCGTTTACCTAAAGATGCATTAGTCGAAATTGATGCAATTGCTGTAAAAGGGGAATAAGCTAGTGACAAAAGCAAGACTGCTTACCGGTGATACTCCCACAGGAAAATTACATCTAGGCCATTATGTTGGTTCGATCGAGAACCGCTTACAGTTACAAGACCAATACGAATGCTACTTTTTGCTTGCTAATATGCATGCATTCACCACGCGTTATGCCGAACCAAAACAAATTCATGACAGTACGATAGAAATTGTCATAGATTATTTGGCCTGTGGTATCGACCCAAAAAAAAGTGTGATTTTCGTGCATTCGGATATTCCTGCTATCGCTGAATTGACCTTCTTTTTTAGTATGTTATTGCCGTATGCACGTGTTATGCGTAATCCGACTTTAAAAGATGAAATACGCGATAAGGGTTTAGGTGAAACCTATCCGTTTGGTTTTTTGCTTTACGCCGTTGGACAAGTGGCAGATATCCTGGCTTTTCGACCAGAAGTTGTTCCTGTAGGAGAAGATCAAATCCCACATTTGGAAATGACGCGTGAAGTAGCAAGAAAATTTAACCAATTATATTGCGGTGTCGATTCGCATACCAAAGATGAAGATTATTCAGCAGCGGGTGGCTTATTTCCCGTCATTAAACCGTTGCTAGGTAGGGTAAAACGCTTAGTTGGCACCGGTGCACCTAACGCTCAAGGCCAGTTACTCAAAATGAGTAAATCTTTAAATAACGCCATCTTTTTAAGTGATGATCCAGATCAAGTGAAAGCTAAAGTGATGGCTATGTATACTGACCCTAATCGATTACGTAAAACAGACCCTGGCCAAGTAGAAAATAACCCATTGTGGATCTTTCATGAGACATTTAATCCTGACAAAGCCTGGGTAGAACTTGCAGAAGATAAGTATCGTCAAGGTAAAATTGGTGATGTGGAATGTAAGAAGAAATTAATTGAGGTTTTGGTTGAACTTATCGAGCCAATTCGCCAACAGCGTTTAAAGATAGAAAATGAATTAAGTTATGTCACGCAGGTATTGCAACTTGGCGCAGAAAAAGCGAATAACATTGCTGCGGAATCATTAAAGTTGGCTAAAGAAAAAATGCAGCAGATTTATTTCTAAGCATTATGCTTTATTTAACTTAATAATTTTGGCAAAATATCTTTTGCATCTTCTGGGCAACCGAGTAAAAATCCTTGCACATATTTACCGCCATTATGTCGAATGAAATCAAGTTGAATGCGGTTTTCTACACCTTCTGGAATCACTTTTAAATGTAGATTGTTACCTAATTCTAACAAACTCTTGACGATATTGGCGCTAACAATATCATGCTCAATTTTTTGCACGAAAGAACGATCGATTTTAAAACCATCGATAGGTAGTAAACGTAATAAGTTCATGGAAGAATAACCCGAACCAAAATCGTCTAAAAAAATATGGCAACCCAATTGCCGTAATTTTTTTAGCATCATCACAGCGTGCTTTAAGTCAGGAATAATCGATGTTTCAGTAATTTCAAAGGCGACATCGTTAGGCGAACATTGATATTTTTTAAAATAAGTTTTTATGTGATCGTAAAAAGCTGCCTGATCCAACTGATAAACCGAGAGATTTAAATACATTTTAGCTTTAATGTTATGAATTTTTTTCCAGTTGGCAAATTGTTTAAATGCTTCATTGAATATCCAGTCAGTAATCGGTAAGATTTCGCCAATTTCTTCAGCAAGTGAAATAATCGTTTCGGTACTAATGATACCAAAAGATTTTTCTTTGCCACGTAGTAAAACTTCAATGCCTAGGATTTTATTACTATTGATATCATAAATTGGTTGATAATTTAAGAAAAAAGCATGTGCAAGAATTTCTGATTTTAATTTGTTTTCAACATGTAGATAAGGAATGTGAGAAAGTGTCAACTTGCCTTTGTAAAAGACATATTGGTTGCGACCATGGCTTTTAGCTTGTTTTAGTGCAGTATGAGCGGCTTGCATTAAAGTATCTATAGTGGTTGCAGCCGTAGGGAAGACAGCGATGCCAATACTAAAAGTCATATAGATGTTAAATTTATTAATTTCATACGGCTCATGACTACAACAAAGCAATTTATGAATAAATTTTTCAACAAAGGTTTCATCCTGAAAATTCTCAATTAAAATAGCAAATTGATCGCTGCCTAATCGAGCTAGATAATTACTTTCTGGAACTAATTTTTGAAATCTAGTTACAACTTTTCGTAACATTAAGTCACCATCCGCATAGCTAAAATTTGTATTTAC
>JBCDIY010000071.1:0-6638 GCA_038748435.1 Pseudomonadota bacterium
AAAAAATGTCCGGAATCCAGGTCGGCGCCAAGGATGGATTGTATGAAAAAACTCACTATTTCATAGATTCTCCTGGATCCCCGCCTTCGCGGGGATGACAGATCCTATTTACGCAACAACGCCTTTTCCAAAAGGGGGGTTAGGGGGGATTTGTCAATATTTGTGATGAGAAGTGATACCTAGTCAGCAGAAAATCCCACCTGTCCTCCCTTTTAAAAAAGGGAGGGACGTAGATTGTTGCACCTTAGACCATGAATTTTATCTTAGATTTAAGGTACAAAGCACAAAATCCGATTTATGCAACAACACTTTTTAAAAAAGGGAGGGACGTAGATTGTTGCACCAAAAACATTCAAATCTAACATAAATGACAGGACAACAATAAATCCGATTTATGCAACAACCCTTGACAATTGTTTACCCTCGATGTGACCATTTTTTCGCTAGCCAATCACCAGCATATTGCATTAATTGTACCAAGATAATCAGAATCACAACAGTGATGATCATAATGCTGATTTCAAACCGTTGATAACCGTAGCGTATGGCCAAATCGCCTAAACCACCGCCACCGATGGCACCAGCCATGGCCGAGTAACCGATTAAACTAATGATGACCACTGTAATGCCTTGGATCATTCCAGATAATGCTTCTGGAATTAAAATTTTAGTAATAATTTGTAAATTGGTTGCCCCCATGGCGATGCCAGCTTCGATTAAACCTGAGTTGACTTCACTCAAAGAAACTTCAACAATTCTGGCGATAAATGGAAATGCACCAATAGTTAAGGGCACAATTGCAGCGCTGGTGCCGATAGAAGTACCGACGATAAAACGTGTGATTGGCACGACCGCAATTAATAAAATAATAAACGGAATAGAGCGTAATGCGTTAATACAAGCAGCTAAAATGCGATTGACAGTTAGATTTTGTAATAAACCGTTTTTCCGTGTTAACACTAAAATAATCCCTAAAGGCAAGCCGATAATGGTGGCAATCGCGCTGGAAATCAGCACCATGTAAATGGTTTGCCAAGTGGCAATGGCAATTTGTTCAAGCATCACGTTTGACATAACCTAATACCTCGACACGAATACGGTGTTTTTCTATAAAGCTTATCATTGCAGTTAATTTTTCAAATTGATTTAATACGGCAAAAGTCATAATGCCTAAAGTTTCACTTTTTATCGTTTCAATGTTAGCTTGAATAATATCAATTTCCACCTGAAAGTTTTTAATTAAGCTGGCAATAATTGGGCTTTCTGCAGATTTGCCAAAAAAGAAAATTCTCAGCAATGGATAACAATTTGCACTTGGCTTTGGGGTGATTTTATTTTTAATGTGCGCCGGAAATTCTTGTGCAATATAAGCATCGACTAAAGTTTTACCTGCAGCAGATTGCGGGTGGGTGAAAAATTCAAAAATATTATTTTGTTCGACAAGTTTGCCTTGATCTAAAACTGCAACGCGATCACAAATTTGCTTAATCACTTGCATTTCATGCGTGATCAATACAATCGTCAAATTAAAACGTTGGTTGATATCGTTGAGTAACTTTAAAATATTTTTGGTGGTTTCAGGGTCTAATGCAGAAGTCGCTTCGTCACATAGTAAAACTTTAGGTTGCGTGACTAAAGCCCGGGCAATGGCCACACGTTGTTTTTGGCCACCACTGAGTTGATGTGGAAACAAAGTTTGTTTACCAGCTAAACCGGTTAACTCAAGTAACTCTTCTATACTATGCGCTTGAGTTTGCTGTTGCGTTGGATTGACTTCTACAGCCAGTTTAATATTACCCAACACTGAACGCGATTGGAGTAAATTAAAATGTTGGAATATCATGGTGATCTTTTTGCGCGCCGCGCGTAGATTTTTTGCATTTAATTGCATTAAGTCCATGCCATCGACCACGACCTTGCCAGCATTGGGGCGTTCTAATAAATTGATTTGTCGCACTAGCGTGCTTTTGCCCGCACCACTTTTACCGATAATGCCAAAAATTTCTCCGGCTTTGATGCTTAAGTCGATAGGGCCAAGCTTGAAGGCAGCATCGCCGGTAGTGTATGTCTTTTCTATTTGCTGTAATTCAATCATAATTTAGCCAAAAAAAAACCATCCAGTTAAAGCTAGATGGTTTTTATCAAAAACAGACTCTCTCTTTAGCTGCATTTTATAAGGCATTATTATATCGCCTTAAAGCGCCCGCAATCTGATAATCAAATCGGCGCAAAATCAAAGGTTAACCTAGCAGCAAGAGGATGTCAAGTTAACTTATCGCTCGCAAGTGTTGCTGCAAGACCAATATAAGTTTCTGGGGTTAAGCTTAATAAATCCTGTTTATCTGCCTCGGGTAATTTGAGTGATTGAATAAACTGGGTTATTACTGTTTGATCCAATTGCTTCCCGCGAGTGAATTGTTTTAATTGCTCATAGGGGTTTTCGATGCCATGCTTGCGCATCACGGTTTGTATCGCTTCGCCTAATACCTCCCAATGTTTAGTGAGTTCTTGGCGGAGTAAAGTTTCATTAGCGTGAATTTTATTTAATCCTTTAAGTAAACTTTCAAAGCCAATCAAAGCATAGGCACAAACACTGCCGAGATTACGTTGCAAGGTCGAATCAACCAAGTCACGTTGCCAACGTGAAATCGGCAAGCTACGTACTAAAGTTTCAATGAGTCCATTGGCTAAAATAAAATTGCCTTCCGCATTTTCAAAATCAATAGGGTTGACTTTATGTGGCATGGTTGAAGAACCGACCTCACCAGATTTTAATTTTTGCGTTAAATAATTCAATGAAATATAACCCCAACAATCGCGGCTTAGATCGATTAAAATTAAGTTAAATCGCATTAGGGTTTGTAGGTATTGGATTAAACTATCGTGATTTTCAATTTGTGTCGTGTGTGAGTTAAAGTTTAATCCTAAATCACTTACAAATTGCTTAGCAAGGTTAAACCAATCGACATTAGGGTAGGCGGCACAATGGGCGTTAAAATTACCGCTGGCACCATTGATTTTGCCATTTAATTGTAATTGGTGTAATTGTTTTAAACTATGATTAGCGCGATGATAAAACGTCGCAAATTCTTTACCTAATGTGGTTGGGGTTGCGGCTTGGCCATGAGTGCGCGCCAGCATAGGCATAGCATGCCATTGCTGCGCATAGGTTTTTAGCAACGTTGTAATTTGCTGCATTTTATCTATTAAAATCGCTTTGGCATCGGTTAACATGCGTCCATAAGCAAGATTATTGATATCTTCTGAAGTACAGGCAAAATGGACGAATTCCAGGTAAGGCTTAAATTTCTCCTGGCTTGCGAGTTTTTCTTTAATAAAATATTCCACCGCTTTGACATCATGGTTTGTGGTAGATTCGATAGTTTTAATTTGTTGGGCATCTTCGAGTGAAAATGTTTGATAAATCGTTTCTAGGAATTGTCTATCTGCTGCAGTACAATCATCAATGCTAAAAAGCTTGGCATCGAGAAGTGCCAGAAACCATTTAACCTCGATTTCTACGCGATATTTGATTAAGCCATATTCACTCATCAGTGGTGTGAGTGATTGGGTTTTACTATGATAACGACCATCGATAGGGGAAATGGCAGTCAAATTATTTAGTTGCATGTTGATACCTCTATTTGATTCTTTGTTGCGTAAGTCTTTGCAAAACTACCCCTCACTTGTTTAAGGCGTTGTTGTGTAAATAGATCCTGTCATTCCCGCGAAGGCGGGAATCCAGGAGAATTTACGAGAGAATTGGTTATTTATTACAACCCCTCCTTGGTGCTGAACTGGATTCCAGACATTTTTGGATGTCCCTATCCAAAAAATCTGGAATGACAGGTCATTTTTATTTACGCAGCAACGCCTTTAAAAAAGGCAGGGGCGTAGATTATTGCACCTCAAACTATATAACTCATCTTAAATTTAATTCATCTCACGTAAAAGCTCTTTAGTCGCCCGCGCGATATTTTTACGGCCAAATAATAATTGCCAACGCCGGCCACCGACCTGGTGCCATAAAATCGCTGCGCGCAAGCCAGCTAATAATAATGCGCGAATTTTTTGGCTGATTTTTTCATCGTTTAAATAAATCGCTTTGCCGATAATATGCAAACGAAATTGCAGCCGACTGATGTTTTGCATATAAATATCCGCCAAACTCTCGATGACGTTATCATGCGTAAGAGAGAAATAACTGATTTGTGATTGGCCATGTTCTAAACGCCGGCGAATCGCCTGTTGCATTTTTTTGTTGCGCATTAATAAACGCTCTAACATGATAAGACTAATCGCATAACGATTGGCATTTTGGTTTTGGTTTTTTTCGCGGTTAAAAATACGTTGTAATTCCTTTAAGCCAAGTTTAAGTTTACTGGCGTCGCCAAAAACACCGGGTACGTCATCGGCGTGTAATTGGAATACACTATAAATTGCTGTAGCAAATTCTTCTTCATCACAATTGCCAGTAAATCCCATTTGATTGACTAATAGGCAAGCTTGCATAACGCCTGCAAGTGCTAACGTGATATTGCGATAATTTTGAGCCATAAATTACTAGGTTATTATTCCACCACCGAGGCAGATGTCATTATCATAAAATACTACCGATTGCCCCGGGGTAATTGCCCGCTGAGCAGTCTTAAATATAACCTGATATGTCAAATCATTCAATTGTTCGATGCGACATGCTTGTGCGGCATGACGATAACGTATCTTTGCTTGGCCAGCAAAAGGTAAATTTGGTGGGCTACCGGCAATCCAATGCACTTGTTCACATTTTAAGCTGTAAGCATGTAAGCTAGGGTGGTCATGGCCTTGCGCGACAATTAAGCTATTATTGGCAATGTCTTTGTCAACCACATACCAAGGCGCGTCATCCGCTTCAGCCAATCCGCCGATGCCTAAACCTTGGCGTTGGCCGATGGTATAATACATCATACCATCATGCTTGCCGATAGTTTTGCCATCAAGCGTTTTAATTTCTCCAGATTGCGCCGGCAGATAATTTTGTAAAAATTGCTTAAAGCGTTTTTCGCCAATAAAACAAATGCCAGTGGAATCCTTTTTATCATGTGTGATTAAGTGATTTTCTGCAGCAATTTTACGCACTTGTGGTTTTGCATATTCACCAATTGGAAATTGGCTGTTTTGTAATTGCGCTTGATTCAAGGCATATAAAAAATAACTTTGATCTTTGTTTTTATCAAGTCCGGTGAGTAATGCAACTTTACCATCGACTTGACGTGAACGCGCATAATGGCCAGTGGCGATGCCATCAGCACCTAAGCTTAAAGCGTAATCCAACAGGGCTTTAAATTTAATTTCCCGATTACACAAAATATCTGGGTTTGGCGTCCGACCAGCGCGATATTCAGCGAGGAAGTATTCAAATACCCGGTCCCAGTATTCGGCAGCGAAATTAACTTTATGTAATTTAATGCCTAGGGTTTGACAGACATTTTCTGCATCGGCTAAATCAGCCGCTGCAGCACAATAGCTATCGGTATCGTCTTCTTCCCAATTTTTCATGAACATAGCTTCAACGCGATAACCATGTTGCAGCATTAACAATGCTGCCACGGAAGAATCGACACCGCCCGATAGGGCGGTGATGATGTAGGGTTGGGTTTTTGCACTCATGCGTTATTATAAGCCTAAGCGATAGTGTTCACAACGCTAACTTTAGCAATGGTTTGGAGGGGGTATTAACTGTAAGTGAAGGTATCTTCATTAATATCTATAACTACCTTGTCGCTATCAATTTGTTTTTGATCAGGCTGTGGACCTTCAATAAAGAATGTCCTATTTTGGAATAGCCCGTGTTCGCCTCTAGTTGTTCCTAATTTTACTTGCTTATTCTCCTCACTTGATGCTTCCGGAAAAAAAGCAGATGAATTTTGTGGTGCTTCTCTTGAGTGATGATCGCTATTACCGACAAGAATAGATTTCATTGTTGTAGAATCTAAATCTTCAGGTTTATTTTGGTGCATGGTTGACATTACGTTACTTCCAGGGATAATGCCGTCAATTATTAGAAGTTTTTTTCCACCAATCATAAGAAACTCATCAGTTGAATTCTTATCAAATATTGGTTCTTGTTCTATTTGAAATATATTAGGTAATTTGAAATAGTGATTGATTGCCATTAATAAAACTCTATTTAATACAGAAGAGATAAATAATAACAGTAGGGATACAAAGATGAGACTTAAATTATTCTGCATTGAAGTAACGGTATCTTGCAGTTCTTGATTTTGGTTTTGTAGAACAAATAGGGTTTCGATTAATGCTTGAGTATTATTTTGATTCGCTATTATATCATAAAGCGTTTCTTGAGTATTGTTAGCAATTACTGGTCCGAGAATAAAACTTGTCTCCTGGAATATTTTGCTTATATTTAGCCTAGGAAAATCAAAAAAAGTGTCATTAGGATTATCTATAATATTTCGGCTTGAAAAAAAATTCAAAGGTTCCCGATTAAAAGTAAAGACCATAAAATAGATAAAAAATTCCATTATTAGTAATGTAAAAAAGGCAGCTGCAAAAGTAAGCCTTGGATATTGTCCTAGTGTTGCTGCATAGGCCAGTTTGACACTATACCATTTTAATGTGGGAATTCCTTTTAGCTG
>JBCDIY010000072.1:0-6516 GCA_038748435.1 Pseudomonadota bacterium
AAAAATGTCCGGAATCCAGGTCAGTGCCAGGGATGGATTGTACGAAAAAACTCATGTTTTCGTAATTTCTCCTGGATCCCCGCCTGCGCGGGGATGACAAGTCCTATTTATGCAACAACGCCGCCTTCGCGGGGATGACAAGTCAGCTTTATGCAACAACGCCACCTTCGCGGGGATGACAAGTCCGATGTAACAATGCTACCTTGACCGTTTATAATTTACTTCAAATCAAACTCAATGCCTTGCGCCAACGGCAATTCTCGGCTCCAATTGATGGTATTGGTTTGGCGACGCATATAGGCTTTCCAGGAATCAGAGCCGGATTCGCGACCACCACCCGTATCTTTTTCACCACCAAAAGCACCACCGATTTCTGCACCTGAGGTACCGATATTAACGTTAGCAATACCACAATCGCTACCACAGGCAGAAAGAAATTGCTCTGCATGACGAACATGGTTAGTGAATATTGCTGAAGATAAGCCTTGTGCTACAGCATTGTGCAACTCAAGGGCTTCATCTAGCGTTTTATAAGACATGACGTAGAGTATCGGCGCGAAAGTTTCGTGTTGGACAATTTCAGTTTGCTGCGTCACTCGAGCAATACAAGGCTCAACAAAATAACCCGCTCTATCTAAAGCATTACCACCAAATAAAATTTCACCACCCTGGGTTTTAATTGCTGCCACAGCATTTAGATAGCTATCGACAGCTGGTTGATCAACCAGTGGTCCCATTAAATTCTTCGTATCTAGCGGATCACCGATGGTAACCTGCTTATAAGCATGTATTAATTTTTCGCTAAATTTATCAACGATACTCTCATGTACAATAACGCGTCGGGTCGAAGTACAACGCTGCCCTGCCGTACCTACTGCGCCAAATACTACCGCTGGAATCGCCAGTTCTAAGTCAGCTGTTTCATCGATAATAATGGCGTTATTGCCACCTAACTCTAAAATAGTTTTACCTAACCTTTCCGACACTAACTGTGCGACATGACGGCCGGCCCGGGTAGAACCGGTAAAAGAAACCAATGGCACACGCTTATCTTTAACCATACATTCTGCGGTGGCATTGCTATCGGAAATCATTAAAGAAAAAATTGCTGGCATTTGATTGCGTGCCAGCACGTCATTACAAATATGTTGCACCGCAATGGCAGTTAATGGGGTTTTACTCGAAGGTTTCCACAATACACTATTACCACAAATTGCAGCAATAAAAGCATTCCATGCCCAAACGGCAACCGGAAAATTAAATGCCGAAATCACACCGATGACACCGAGTGGATGCCATTGCTCATACATACGATGTTGTGGACGTTCTGAATGCATGGTCAAACCATAAAGCATGCGTGATTGGCCGACAGCAAAATCAGCAATATCGATCATCTCTTGTACTTCACCATGACCCTCTTGTATAGATTTACCCATCTCCATCGCAACTAGCGTGCCTAGGGAATCTTTATTTTCACGCAAAGCATTGCCCATTTGGCGAATCACTTCACCGCGCTTAGGCGCAGGAATTTCGCGCCATTGTAAAAAAGCTTGGTAGCTATGCTGATAGATTTTTTCGTAATCTGCCGCAGTGATTGGTTTAACATTAGCTATCGCTTCACCATTTGCCGGATTAAAAGAAGTGATAGACTCAGTTGCACTGGCAAACCACTGATCTTTTGCAATACACCCACCTAAATTGTCTGATTTAATATTTAATTTATTTAATATGCCCATTAATCACCTCGATAATATTCTGCAAAACGGTTGTCTAAAAACGCTTGTAAATCAAATTGCTCTTGAAAGACAAAGCCGCGGTATTTTTCTTTTTCGCGTAACACTAAATCCACAATGACACATAAGCTTGATGCCGTTGTTACCTGAATCGCTGACCATAAAATACCAGCAATTCTTTGCGGCATAATTTTCTCAGTGATATTTTTTTCTAGGAAAGCGCCCTTACGCATACCCGTGACAGTGACATAGACGATTACCATATCTTGATAGGTTTTTGGTATGGATCTTTCTAAAATTCGTTTTAATGTATCTACATCAGCATGGAGTTTTAAATCACGTAATAAAAAGCGCATTTTTTCACAATGGCCGGGGTAACGCATAGTTTTATAATTAAGAATATCAACTTTATTTTCACAAAGCTCTACTAAACTACCTAACCCACCTGAAGTATTAAATGCTTCAAATTCCCTTCCATTCAGATACACAGTTTCTAAACCTTGCATCGGTTGCAAGGTAATTTTTTTACCATCCTTAATCCCATGGCAAGGTTTGATATACTCATTGATTAAGCCTTCAGTTGACCAAGTTAATGCATACGCAAAGCTATTATTAATATGTTGTGGTAATGCACCGACACGCAAATTCACATTATCAACTTTATCAAAATCTTTCATTAAGGAATTTGCTGCCAAACCGACAAATCCTGGTGCCAAACCGCATTGCGGAACAAACGCGCAATCAGCACCTTCAGCTAATTCACGAATTTTTTTGGTTACAGCGACATCTTCAGTTAAATCAAAATAACTCACTTGGCAAGCTTTGGCGACGGTTGCTACTGTGACATTGCAGAAAAACGGCAAACTAGATATCACTGCATCAAAATTTCTACTCTGCATGAGTTGCATTAATTGCTTCTCATCTGACACATCAATTTCGACACATTCTAAATCAGCATAATGCTTTTTTAGACGTTGCATATCATTACCGTTAAAATTGATATCTCCGACTACGACTTGATAATCATCATAATTCATCAATAAATAAGTAATTAATGAACCTATCTTACCTGTTCCTAAGACTAATACATTTTTATTCATATTTTTTTACACCTTTGTTAAATTCCTATTTAACCAATTTGCCAATCGATACCCTGCCAAGGCAATTTGTTGTTGCGAGATATTACGTGTTTCCATAATATATTTTCGCGATGGTTTACGCCACTTTGGCGTACTATAAGCAAATACTTTAGCAATTTTGAAACTCGATTGTACCCAGTCAGTAGCATGCAAATCATCAAGCTTGTTGCCAAAATATGCTTTAGGATAACGTGCCTGAATTTCCCTGGCAAGTATTCTTACTTGCCAGTAACGCAATGGCTGATTATGAAAGCGCTGGCGAAAATAACCACCGGCTGCATCCCAAAATGCATGCAGGTTTTTTTTCTTAGCGTATTTTATCGGATAAAGATTACCACCTCTATCACCGAATGGAAAACGCTTAGTAATCCGCGAAATACAATGCATAGGCTGATGCGCATCGCCAACCAAATGAAGCAACATCACCAAATAAAATGCCTTTTGCTGCTTAGAAGTTTGTGGATTTTTTAATTGTTGTTCACATTGGTTAATTCCCCACACTAAATTTTGTTTTTTTTCTTTCGGTGCAGGTAAACCTTGCGGTGAAAATGGCAGATTAATAAAGTGCCAAGTATCATATTGATGATTGCCTTTACTGCGAATGTCATCAGCATAATGTGACGCCGCGATGAAATAACGATAGCGTGGATGCGACTGATGAAAAATACTGATATATTGATTTACCAATCTTTTCGTTGCAGTAGACAAATTATCATAAGCAATTTGTGCGATTATCATATGACCACTACTGTTCCAAGCATTGGCGAATAAAGGCACTAATAATAAAATTAAACTGATTAAAGTTTTATATAGCCATCGTTGCATTTCTATTTTCCCTAAGCTTTTTTTTTGCACAATCAAGATTTTAATGGGATAATGGATGCCCTAGCGTATTATGAAAAAAATGAGCTAAAAAAATACGCTTTAGTACATTTTAAATACAAATAATGAGTTTATCTAGTACAAATGCGTTGTAATATTCTAGTTTTATTGCTGTTTTGCTGCTTTGTTTTACCTGCTTGGGGAAAGATCAAGCTTACCACGCAAGTCTCTGGCATTCATGGAGCAATGAAAACTAATGTCGTTAAACAGCTAGAACAACATCAAACCAATATAATTGCACCACTAAATGCTGATAAAATCCGAGCTTTTAGCAAACAATTACCGGAAATTATTGCAGAAGCAACGCAAGCGTACGGTTATTTTCAACCACAAATAAAAAGTAAGTTAGTTCGTAATGGCGAAAATTGGACAATTAAGATACATATTAATCCACAAAAGCCATTAAAAATTTCCCAGTTAAAAATAGAAATTACCGGCCCCTGTCAACATGATCCAGTTTACACTGATTTACTTAATCGCATTAAACTCAGGCAAGGTTCCATTTTAGTCACTGAACAATACGATAAACTCAAAGAAGCATTTTACAACGTTGCTCAATTAAATGGAAATTTACAAGCAAAATTTACCACGCATGAAATAAAAGTCGATTTAAAAAAATATACTGCAGAGGTAACCTTAGTTTTTAACACTGGCCCGCAATTTTATTTCGGCCAAATTGTTTTTTCTCGTAGCCCTTTTGCGCAAAGCTTTTTGCGCCGATTTTTACCCTTTAAAGCTGGAGATAAATACGATCCAAAAAAATTAGCCCAATTAGAACGTGATTTAGGTGGAACAGTTTATTTTAGTCAAGTTCGAGTCAAACCGTTACTCAATAAAACTAAAAAAACTCGAGTTCCAGTTAAAGTACATTTACTACCACACAAACCACAACAATATAATTTCGGTATTGGTTTTGGGACCGATACTTTATTTCGCGGTAGCTTTGGTTGGACTTGGCGACATATCACCGACACGGGTCAATATTTACAAGGTTTAATTCAAGTATCGCAAAAACTATTTCGTGGTAGTGCCGCACAAGTACAATATATTATTCCAGGCGAACATCCAGCCACCGATCACTATTCGATTAACGGTGGTATCCTGTTTAACCAAGTAGGTGAACAACGCTATACCACGACCCAAGCAGGTATTAGTAAAGTCCAAGCTCTTGCTTATGGTTGGCAGCAAACCATGGCATTAAATTATCAGCATGAACTTTCCCAAAGCACTAAACAAAGGCGGACCAGAAATACAATTTTACCAAGTATTGGCTGGTCAAAAACACAGGCTGACGATATTATTAATACCAATAATGGTTATAAATTAAGCTTACTGCTACAAGGTGGTATTCCAACCGATGGCAAAAACAATTTTTTGCAAACGACTTTTAATGGCAAATATATTAAAAGTTTTTTTGCTAGTCATTCGCGCATTATTTTACGCACTAATTTAGGCTATACCTTAGTTAAAGACCCTGACCAGTTACCCTTATCACAAAGTTTTACTGCCGGTGGCGCCAATAGTGTTAGAGGTTATCGTTATAATCGTTTTGGACCTGGACGTATTTTGATGGTTTTCAGTGGTGAATATCAAATGCAAATTTATGGTAATTTTTATCTAGCAGGATTTTATGATGCTGGTAATGCCTTTAACAATTTCCCGGCAAACTTGAATCAAGCTGTCGGCACAGGTTTAGTTTATCGCTCACCCATCGGCCCAATTGAAGTGAGCATTGCCAGAGCATTAAATCCATTTGGCAGTAAATTTAAAGATCGCTATCGACTTCAATTCAGTATGGGACCTGATTTATGAGAAAATTTCTAAAGTGGATGACATGGATCAGTGTCAGCTTATTAATAGTGATCAGTTGCTTGATAGTTTTTATCGGCTATACACAAACCGGTTTAGATCTTAGCCTCAAAATAATGCAAAAATATCTTCCGGGGAAATTAGAATTAGCCCATGCACGAGGCAAATTATTTTCAAGAATTTCATTACAAGAATTAAATTATTATGATAGTAATTTGCATATGCATATTAAACAAGTAAAATTAGCATGGTCGCCCTATGCTTTAATCTTTGGCAAATTAAAAATATCTGCTCTTAGCGCAAATCAAGTGAATATCCAGTATATTGAACCTATCAAGCCGGCAACAGAAACTCTGATTGATCTTGATTTCTTAGAACAAACCAAGCAAAAAAAACTTACGCAAAAATCTACAAGCTTTAATAATCCACTACCGTTTAATTTGAACATCAAAAATCTAAATTTACAACAAATACACTATCGGCAAAACCAATTACAAATTGATTTAGAAAGCTTGCAAGGGAAAATCAAATTCAATAAAAAAGTGGCAACAAAAGTTCAGCTCAACTCATTGCGCATAAAACAAAGCAAGCAAACTCAATTTACACTCAAGCAAGCCGAATTAAATTTACATGGAAAAGCTAAATCTTATCAAATTAATGCTAAAGCTAATTACTCTATTGAAAAATGGCCACAACAAGTTTTGCAGTTCAGCGGTAAAGGCAAACAAAACAGCATCAATTTAAACAATATCCAAGTAAAAACACTCACAGGCAGATTAAATGGCCACGCCAAATTAAATTGGCATAATGGTATTACTTGGCAAGCTTTATTCATTGCAAAACGTTTTCGCTTACCAATTGATGTTAATAATCAAATTAATTTTGATTTAAACACACAAGGCAAATATAAATCCACCAAGCTACAAACGCTAAAATTGCAAGTAAAACAGCTA
>JBCDIY010000073.1:0-6440 GCA_038748435.1 Pseudomonadota bacterium
GAAAAGTTAGATATTAATTTAATTATGCGCGCAACTGGTTTGAGTAAACAAAAGATTTTGGCAATAAAAAATCAGTCATAATTTAGAATCTATAAAATATTATTTTCTGGTCGTATTTATGAAAACAAATTTATCTATACCTATCGTTGATTTACAACCACTTTGGGATGGCTCTTATAATGGCGTCAAAAGCGTAGCAGATAGTTTGAGCAAAAACTTTAGAGAAGTGGGATTTGCTTATATTATTAATCATCAAATACCTAAAAATCTGATTGATGATATCTTTCAAATGGCAGCTGATTTTCACGCTTTACCGTTATCTGTTAAAAAGAAAATTTTGCAGAATCGTGCTTTTAGAGGTTATCTACCTGTAAATGATTCGCAGATAAATCTGTCAAGTCAAGGCAGTGCTAAACAGCCTAATCTATTATGGAGAATACTTAATGCAGCGCTTGTTAAAAAATTATAAACATTTAATAACACCTACGGAATAAATTTTTGCTGCAAACTCGGCAAATGTCTCTTCAAAATAATTGTTGATTACTTATAAGCTTAGTTTATCATCGCTTTCTGCTAGATTTTTCACCTGGAATTAAATTAACTAAAAAGATCTGTTAAAATTGTGAAGTAAATTTCCGTGAGAAGGTTTAAATCGTCAATATCAACGTGTTCGTCAATTTTATGGATCGAGGCATTAATCGGACCGAACTCAATTACCTCTGCGCCGGTTGGCGCGATAAAACGTGCATCTGAGGTACCACCGGAGGTAGAAAGTTTAGGAGTTATACCAGTAATTTTCTCAATTGCTTGACTAGCCGTGTAGACTAATTTTTTTGCTTTGGTAAGAAAAGACTGACTGCGGTTGTCCCAGTCAAGAGAATATTGTAATTCATGTTTTTTTAATATACTCTCAAATCGAGTTTGTAATTCTGTGGCTGTATTTTGCGGGTTATAACGAAAATTAAATAATAAATTTAATTCATTTGGAATCACATTGTTAGCATCGACGCCAGCGTGAATGTTTGAAAATTGCAAACTTGTTGGCTGAAAATGCTCATCAGTCTTGGACCATTGTTGATTCAGCAAATCTTGCATCGCGGGGATGAATTTGTGGATTGGGTTAATTGCTCTATCTGGATAAGCAATGTGTCCTTGTTTACCGTGAATAGTTAATTTTCCAGATAAAGAACCCCGACGTCCAATTTTTATGATGTCACCTAATTTTTTTTCTGAAGTCGCTTCACCGACTAGACAATAATCGATGATTTCATGACGTTGTTGCAGCATTTCTACAACTTTCACTGTACCGAATTTTGCTTCAGCTTCTTCATCACTGGTAATCAAAAATGCAACTGAGCCTTTAAAGTTGATTTTTGTGGCAAGAAATTTTTCTACCGCGATTACCATGGCTGCAATACTACTTTTCATGTCAGCTGCACCGCGGCCATATAATTTATTGCCTCTGACTGTCGGAGTGAAAGGATCACTGGTCCAATGATTTAAATTCCCTGGAGGTACAACATCTGTATGTCCAGCAAAAACAAATAAAGGTGATTGATCGCCTAATCTTGCCCATAGATTTTCGACACCACGGTGATCGAGTTTCTCAATACGAAATCCAAGTGCAAGCAATTTGTCGATTAACAAAGCTTGACAGCCTGCATCTTGGGGTGAAATAGAGGGCCTAGCAATTAATGCTTGTGCAAGATTAAGAGGTTCATCAAACGTCATAGTTTTTACTATCGCAAAAGTTCATTGACATTGGTTTTTTCTCGGGTTTGCTCATCAACTTGTTTAACGATGACAGCACAATAAAGACTGTGGCTGTTATCGGCACTAGGTAAAGTGCCTGGCACGACAACCGCACGTTTGGGAATCCGCCCATAACTAATTTCGCCGGTTAGTCGATTATAAATCTTGGTGCTTTTACTTAGAAAAACACCCATGCTGATTACTGCACCTTCTTCAATAATGACCCCTTCGACAATCTCTGAACGTGCCCCAATAAAACAATTATCTTCAATAATTGTTGGATTCGCTTGGATCGGCTCTAATACACCGCCAATTCCTACACCACCAGAGATATGCACATTTTTGCCGATTTGGGCACACGAGCCAATCGTGGCCCAGGTATCGATCATTGCACCATGGCCAATGTAAGCCCCGATATTGATATAACTCGGCATCAGTACGACACTTTCGCCGATGTAAGCGCCTAAGCGTACCGTGGCTGGTGGAACTATTCTAGCGTTTTGATGTTGAAAGTCAGCTTCGCTGAAAGCTTGATATTTTAATGGAACTTTGTCGAAATAGCTTGTCATATTGCTAGCCATAACCTTTTCTTTATGAATACGAAAAGCGAGTAATACAGCTTGTTTTATCCAAGCATGGGTTATCCATTCACCGTTAATTTTCTCAGCAACACGCAGTTGACCTGTATCTAGTTGAGTAATGACTTCTTCAACCGCCTCTCTAGTTGTTGCATCGCAATTATTTGGTGTGAGTTGATGGCGTTCTAGAAATGCTTTTTCGATAGTTGCTTGTAATTGAATCATGGTATTTGCTTAATTTTCGTTATCATGAATTTAATTGTAGCCTTTACAGATATTTAGGTGCAAGCAACCTCTACAGTCTTACTATCTGGTTTTGCTTGAGAGCAATAAGTAAAGTGATGAATCCATGATAAATTGCTTTGGTTTGTTAATCAGCTCTTGTCAAAATTTCATGTCCGGTTTCGGTGACAAGGATGGTATGTTCCCATTGTGCAGATAAGCTACGATCCTTAGTGACAACCGTCCATCCATCAGGTAAGGCACGTATGTGGCGTTTGCCTGCATTTACCATCGGTTCAATAGTAAAGGTCATTCCCGGCTGTAGGGCTAATCCTGTACCCGGTTGGCCATAGTGTAAGATCTGTAAATCTTCATGAAAAATTTTACCAATACCGTGGCCACAATATTCACGTACGATTGAAAAGTTATGTTTTTTGGCATGGGTTTCAATGGCATGACCTAAGTCACCTAGCTGTAAACCGGGTTTTACCATAGAAATGCCCAATTCCATACACTCTTTGGTTATGTTTACTAAACGTTCCGCTAATATAGAAGGTTTACCGACAAAAAACGTACGGCTAGTGTCGCCGTGATATTCATCTTTAATTACAGTAATATCAATATTAATGATATCGCCGTCTTTCAACTTCTTCGGCCCAGGAATACCATGACATATCACATGATTTACCGAAGTGCAGATAGATTTTGGAAATCCCTTGTAATTTAGCGGAGCAGGAATGGCTTTTTGTTCGTTAACGATAAAGTCATGGCAAATTGTATTAAGCTCCTCGGTAGTAATGCCAGCTTTGACATGAGGCGTAATCATATCAAGAACTTGCGCAGCTAAACGTCCAGCAATCCGCATTTTTTCGATTTCTTCAGAAGTTTTAATAATTATGTTCATTAGATTATTCCACTTAAGGTGATACTTCTCATTAACAAGGCAGAACTAAAAATTTATTGCTAAATAAACAGAAATTTAATTGTTATCAGTTAGTTAATAGCATTAAATATTATTTTTGATGGTTTTTCGTAGTTAAATAACAGATTTTAGTGCTATGCCATTGTTCAAATTAAATATATATGGTATAAATTGCTGTTGCAATTAGCAAGTTTTAACGTTACACACATATCGACACAGCAACCGGGTGCCATTTTTTGTACAATTAACTATGAATTATGGTTGGTTAACTGGGATATGTGGAAGTGTGAATTGTGTGTATAACACAATTTCCAAAAACCCGAGGAGAATATAATTTATGTCTAATATATCTATGAAAGCCATGCTTGAAGCTGGTATTCACTTTGGTCATCAACAACGCTACTGGAACCCGAAAATGGCGCCTTATATCTACGGTAGCCGTAATCGGATCCATATAATCAATCTTGAAGAAACTTTACCTTTATTCCAACAAGTATTGCACTTCGTTAAAGACTTAGCTGCAAAGAAGGGTAAAATTTTATTTGTTGGAACTAAACGCTCAGCGCAAAAGATTATTAAGCAAGAAGCGCAACGGTGTGAAATGCCTTATGTCGATTATCGCTGGTTAGGCGGTATGTTGACGAATTACAAAACCATACGCCAATCGATAAAAAAATTAAAGCAGTTAGAAGATATGCAGGAAACTGGCGCATTTGATAAATTAATCAAAAAAGAAGCTTTGGCTAAGCAGCGTGAAATGGAAAAATTAAAACGTAGTTTAGACGGAATTAAAAATATGGGCGGCTTGCCGGATGCTCTGTTTGTGATTGACGTCGGTTATGAATATATTGCAGTTGAAGAAGCAAGACGCTTAAAAATTCCTGTGATCGGCGTAGTGGATACAAATAACAGTCCTGATGGTATAGATTACTTAATCCCAGGTAATGATGACGCAATGCGTTCTATTCAATTTTATTGTCAAAATATGGCTGATGCGATTTTGGAAGGCAAAGCCAGCGCAAGACCGACTACAGAAGCTGAAGAATTTGTCGAAGTCAGTGAAGATGAAACTGAAGCAGAAGCTAAAGCTGTAGCAGCAAATTTAGATACCTCTGAAATCATTGCAGAACAAATTGATTCAGAAGCGATTGGCGATAAGTAAAAACGATCTTATTTATCACCCAAATTAACGAGAATTTTTTAGGAGTTATCATGGCAATTACAGCAGAATTAGTTAAAGAGTTACGCCAAAGAACCAATGCTGGCTTAATGGATTGTAAGGCCGCATTGCAAGAGACGAATGGCGATATTGAAGCAGCGATTGTCGCTTTACGTAAAAAGGGTCAATTAAAAGCTGAAAAGAAAGCAGGTAGAATAACTACTGAAGGGTTAATCTTCATTAAGGTAAGTGCGGATAAACACAAGGCAATCATGCTAGAGATCTTGTGTGAAACCGATTTTGTCGCCAGAGAGAAAAACTTTATTAATTTTGGCGAACAACTTGCACAACATGCGTTGGATAATGAGATTTCCAATGCAGAAGATTTAAGTGCAAGTCAACTTGGCGATCATACGGTTGCTGAAGTTCGTCAGGCGTTAGTCACCAAGAAGGGTGAAAATATTCAGTTACGTCGTATCCACCTAATCAAAACTGAGGGTGAAATCGCCAGTTATATGCATGGCGGTCGTATCGGTGTATTGCTTGAATATCACGGAGACGACGAAAATTTAGCGAAAGATCTAACCATGCATGTTGCAGCTAACGCTCCATTGGTGGTTAATGCAGAAGATGTTTCTGAAACAGTCATTGCCAAAGAGCAGGAAATTTTTAAAGCCCAGGCTGAGGCGAGTGGTAAACCTGCAGCAATCATTGAAAAAATGATTAGCGGCCGAATTCAAAAATTTATCAATGAAGTAAGCTTAATGGGTCAGCCATTTGTTAAGGATCCTAATACCAGCGTGGCAAAATTAGTTCAACAGAAGAATATGACTGTAAAAAGTTTTACACGTTATGCAGTTGGCGAAGGTATAGAGAAAAAAGTGGAAAATTTTGCTGCTGAAGTCATGTCGCAGGTAAAAGATAATTAAAATAAATTTTAAAAAATCATGAAAGAAACCAAATTAGAAGCGGTACAAAAAAAACCAAAACGTATTTTATTGAAATTAAGTGGTGAAGCTTTATTAGATAAAAAACAATTTGGGATGGAAGTGCAAAAATTAAAATATATTGCCGAAGAAATAAAATCAATTTATCAGCAAGGCATTCAAATTGCTGTAGTTATCGGTGGTGGTAACCTTTTTCGTGGTCAAACTCTAGCTGACCATGGTTTTAACTCTGTTACAAGCGATCAAATCGGTATGTTAGCGACAATGATGAATGCGCTGGCCCTGCGTGACGTTTTTGACAGCCAAGACATGAAAACGGAAATTATGTCAGCTATTCCTATGCTTAATTTATTTTTACCCTGCAATTATCAGTTGGCAATTAAAATGCTGGAGGCAAAAAAGATCGTGATTTTTGCTGGCGGGACAGGTAACCCCTTTTTTACAACTGATTCTGCTGCCAGTCTTAGAGCAGGTGAAATAAACGCTGATTTGCTTATTAAAGCCACTAATGTCGATGGAATCTATTCAAGCGATCCACGAACTGATAATAATGCGAAGCTGTATCATACACTCACTTATCAAGAAGCTTTAGATAAACAACTCGGTGTCATGGATTTAGCTGCATTTTGCTTGTGCCGTGACAATAATATAAAAATTCGTGTTTATAAGTCTGATAGAGCAGGTGCATTAAAACGAATTATTGAAGGTGGTGACGAAGGAACTTTAGTAACTAATTAGGTGTTGTTGACGATTTACTATAATGGTTTAAAATTTATTTATTTGCCGTGCTCAGTGTTTACTTGTTCACAGGTAATCTGAGTTAGAATGTTCGAAATCAATAAGTTTATTTACCGCCTAGC
>JBCDIY010000074.1:0-6418 GCA_038748435.1 Pseudomonadota bacterium
ATTTTTATTAGGCTTCGTTACTGAACCCAATCTATAAGAAAAGTAAATTATACAAAAAAATATTTCTTCTGCTGAAAATTTAATCCTAATGTGATGCACTTTTTTGACTATACTTCTAAATATCAACGAGATACTTTTATGCGCTATAAACGATCAATTTATTGGCAGCTTGTCGGCATCCTCAGCATGCTTGCGTTTTTGCTAGTTGCAGGCTGTAAAAATGAAAATAAAAAGAGCAATCAACTGCCTTTACTGCCAGTTAAGGTTGCCCACCCTTTGCAGAAAGAAATTACTGAATGGGACGAATTCACCGGGCGATTTGAGGCGATTGATGAAGTCGATATTCGTGCTCGAGTAAGTGGTTATTTAGATAAGATTTTGTTTAAAGATGGTCAATTGGTAAAAAAGGGCGATTTACTATTTGTCATCGACCAACGCCCATTTAAAAATTCCTTAGAATTAGCACAAGGTGAATTACAGCAAGCGATAGCAGAAAGAGAATATTCAAAATTACAATTAGATAGGTTTACGCAATTGCGTAAAGAAAAAGCGGTTTCAGAACAACAGCTAGACGAAGGTAAACTAAGATACAATAATGCTGTTGCTAGAGTTAAAATCTCCCAAGCACGCTTAGATCAAGCTAAATTAGATTTAGAATTTACCGAAATTCGTGCACCAGTTTCTGGTAGAATCGGTCGTGAGCTAGTTTCACAAGGGAATTTAATCATCGGTGGTGATAATAATACAACTCTGTTAGCAAAGATCGTTACCATGGATCCAATTTATCTGGTATTTGAATTAGACGAAAATAGTTTTTTAAAATATGAGCGGTTGTTCCAAGAAGGTAAACGCCCTATGGGTCGCAAAGAATCTAATCCTATTGCTATAAAATTACTCGATGAAAAAACTTTCTCGCATAAAGGCCAAATGAATTTTGTTGATAATCAATTTGATCTCAATACGGGAACAATTTTAGCGCGCGCTACCGTTCCTAATCCTAACTTTTTAATCCACCCAGGTCAATTTGCGCGTTTACGTTTACCAGGTAGCGGCAAATATGAAGCATTGTTGTTACCGGATAAAGTCATTTTAACTGACCAAACGAAACAATTCGTCTATATCGTTGATGCTAAAAATCAAGTTAGCAAAAAAAATATTACTCTTGGACCATTGATTGATAATTTACGCATTATACGTAGTGGACTGACATTAAATGATGAAGTGGTAATCAATCATCTACAGAAACTGCGTCCTGGGATGAAGGTTAAGGCGGTAAAAACCAAATTAGAAGCAGAAAAATAACGGATAACAATCGGTGAAATTACCACATTTTTTTATAGAAAGGCCAATCTTTGCCGCAGTGCTCTCAATTCTTATCGTAATTGTAGGGGCAATCTCGTATACCTATCTGCCGGTATCACAGTACCCTGAAATAGCTCCACCGACAATTCAAGTCAATGCAACGTACCCCGGTGCGAGTGCAGAAGAAGTCATGAAAACTGTAGCAACGCCGTTGGAGCAAGAGATTAATGGTGTTGAAAATATGATTTATATGCACTCCCAAGCAACGGGGGATGGGCAAGTAAGTATTCGAGTTACTTTTGCATTAGGCACTGATTTAGATACGGCGCAAGTACAAGTGCAAAATCGAGTATCTATTGCCGAAGCCAGATTACCTGAAGAAGTACGTCGCATCGGCGTAACTACGCGAAAAAATACACCTGATTTATTAATGGTTGTGCATTTATATGCTCCAGATAAAACTTTTGATCAAACTTATATTGCTAACTACGCCATTTTACAAATCAAGGATAAATTAGCTCGAATTCAGGGGGTTGGTGATATCCGCGTCTATGGTGCCAGTGAATATGCAATGCGTATTTGGGTGAATCCAAACGCGGCAGCAGCGCATGGCGTTTCTGCTAGTGATATTATCCGTGCATTGCGCACACAAAACATTCAAGTTGCTTCAGGTGCGATTAATCGCGAACCTATTGCGAATCCAGGCGCCTATGAGATTACCATTAGAACAAAAGGGCGATTAGTGACACCAAAAGAGTTTGGTGAAGTTGTGATAAAATCGACTCGCGATAATCGCGTTACACGCTTGCGTGATGTTGCACGTATTGAATTAGGATCGCAAGATTACTTAACTAAAAGCTATCTCGATACTAATCCTGCAGTGGCATTGGTGTTTTATCAAAGACCAGGAACCAATGCTTTAGAAACAGCAGCCACCATAAAAAAAGATATGCAGCAGCTAGCGCAAAGTTTTCCACCTGGATTAAAATATCAAATCGTCTATAACCCTACAGAATTTATTAAAAAGTCGATTAATGAAGTGATCAAAACGATTTTTGAAGCGGTTGCTTTAGTTGTATTAGTTATTTTTATCTTCTTGCAATCGTGGCGTGCTGCAGTCATTCCGATCGTCGCAATTCCTATTTCATTAATTGGTACTTTTGCTATCATGGCAGCCTTAGGTTTTTCATTAAATAATTTATCACTTTTTGGCTTGGTCTTAGCTATCGGCATCGTCGTCGATGATGCCATCGTCGTGGTAGAGAATGTCTCGCGCAATTTAGACGCCGGGTTAAATCCAAGAGATGCAACCCATAAAACCATGGATGAAGTGTCTGGCGCTTTAATTGCAATGGCGTTAGTTTTAGTTGCAGTTTTTATGCCGACGGCTTTTATCAGTGGCATTTCCGGACAATTCTATAAGCAGTTTGGTTTAACGATTGCAACTGCAACCGTTATTTCAGGGTTTGTTTCACTGACGTTAAGTCCAGCATTATGTCGATTATTATTGCAACCTCCGGATTTAACCCAAGCTCAATTCTTTTTATGGCGTTGGAAAAATAATTTTTTTAGAAAATTCAACTCAGGCTTAAGCAGTTTAACTAAAAATTACGGTTGGTTAGTATCAAAGTTAGTGCGAATTATTGGACTAATGTTAATAGTTTATTTAGTACTCATTAGTTTCACCGCTTGGCGATTCACTACAACCCCAACAGGGTTTATTCCAGCGCAAGATCAAGGATATTTCATTGTTAGTATTCAATTGCCCCCCGGCTCGGCTTTGTCACGTACTAATTTAGTTGTGCAACAAGTCGCGGAAAAAATTAGGGGAATACCCGGAGTAAAACATACCGTTGCATTTGCTGGATTTTCTGGGGCAACTTTTACTAATGAGCCGAATTCCGCTGCCATTTTTGTGACATTAGATGATTTTGATGTGCGTGAGAAAAACAATATTAATTATTATAAAGTATTAAATCAATTACGTGGATCGTTAATCCAAGTTGATGATGCCCTAGTATTCGTTATTCAACCTCCATCAGTACGCGGTATCGGTACTGGAGGTGGTTTTAAAATGATGGTGCAAGACCGTGGTAACCGCGGCCTAAAAGCGTTAGAAGAAAGTGCAAATAACTTGGTGTACCAAGCTAACCAAATACCCGGTTTAGTCAACGTCTTTACTCTATTTAATACCAATACACCGCAGTATTATTTAGATATTGATCGAGTAAAAGCGGAAAAGTTAAATGTGCCTATCTCGGAGATTTTTACCACATTAGAATTATATTTAGGCTCGGTTTTTATCAACGAGTTTAATTATTTAGGCCGTACTTATCGCGTCACTGCCCAAGCCGATAGTCCACATCGAAAAGACTTAGATGATGTATTAAGATTAAGAATGCGTAATGCTGTCGGCAATATGGTGCCTATTGGCTCGGTGGCAACTTTAGAACAAATCTCTGGGCCTTATCGCATTCCGCGTTTTAATTTATATCCCGCAGTGGCCATTACTGGTGATACCTTACCTGGCTTTAGTTCCGGTCAAGCACTTAAAGCGATGGAACAATTAGCAGCAAAAGTTTTGCCTGAGGGTTTTTCCTACGAATGGACTGAATTAGCCTATCAAGAAAAGAAGGCGGGGAGTACAGCAATAATTTTCTTTGCTTTAGCCGTTGTTTTTGTATTTTTATTATTAGCAGCGCAGTATGAAAGTTGGAGTTTGCCGCTAGCCATTATTCTTATTGTGCCTATGTGTCTATTATCGGCATTGATCGGCATACAATTATTTGGTATTGATAATAATATTTTGGTACAAATTGGTTTTGTCGTTTTGATCGGTTTAGCAAGTAAGAACGCAATTTTGATCGTTGAATTTGCTAAGCAACAAGAAGATAAGGGCAAAACACCCAAAGCCGCTGCAGTCACTGCGGCACGATTACGCTTACGGCCTATCCTAATGACATCATTCGCTTTTATACTTGGCGTCGTCCCGTTAGTGCTAGCGACTGGTGCCGGTGCTGAGATGCGTCAAGCACTGGGTAGTGCAGTATTTAGTGGAATGATAGGTGTAACAATTTTTGGTTTGTTTTTTACTCCGGTTTTTTATGTGGTTTGTCGGTTTAGGTCGAAAAAAAAATTACGCGATAGGCAAGAGATTTTTGTTGAAGAATAGTCAGCATAGCCACAAGCAAAGAAAATTTAATCATCAATGTTCACAATATTAACTTTATAGAAAGAATATATCATAAGGGAAAGTGTATATTAATTTATGAATAGAATCCGTATCACTTTAGCGGGAATCAACTTCTTTTTAGCTGATATACAAGGGGGATTAGGACCATTCCTAGCGATTTTTTTACTTGCATTTGCTGGTTGGCATCCAGGCAATATTGGTATAATTTTAACTATAGCTGGTATCGTTACTTTAGTATTGCAAACGCTTGCCGGTGCTATCGTAGATAGCTCTCGAAATAAGCGTTTAATCTTAATTGTATCACTATTAGCAATTATTATTGCTTCTCTAGCGATTCGATTTAATCAATCTTTTATGACACTTGCTGTTTCACAATGTTTTGTTGGTGCGGCAGGCGCATTTTTTGGGCCAGTAATCGCAGCAATTACGTTAGGACTTGTTGGACCAAAACTTTTTTCCAAGCAGTTTAGTGAAAATCAATTTTTTAATCATACTGGTAATATTTTCGGTGCCTTAGTTACTGGGTTATTTGCCTATTATATTGCTATTAATATGATGTTCTATGTAGTCGTTGTACTGGGTTGTATGGCGATCGTTTTTACCTCATTTATCAAAAAAGATATGATTGATGATCAGCAAGCACGCGGTATGCTAACTGATGAACCGGATGAAGAAGCAGCTAGTTTAAGGGTATTATTAGCAAATAAATATCTTATATTTTTGGGGTTTTCAGTGCTGTTATTTCACTTGGCCAATGCTGCAATGCTTACATTAGTTGGTGAAGAACTGGCAACGCTGCATCAAGGTAGCGCGTCTATTTTATTCATTGCTGCGAGTATTATCTCTGCTCAATTTATTATGACCTTCATGGCATTATTGGTTCGATTTAAAGTCGATAAATGGGGCCGCAAAAGCATATTTCTCATCGCTTTTCTTGCATTGCCTATACGAGGATTTTTATTTACATTTTCGACTCATTCCTACTATCTATTAGCTGTGCAACTTTTAGATGGTGTTGGTGCAGGAATTTTCGGTGCGGTATTTCCAATCATGATAGCCGACTTAACTCAAGGTACGGGACATTATAATCTCGCACTAGGTGCACTGACGACGATGCAGGGTATTGGTGCTGCCTTGAGTAATCTGATTGCAGGATTTATCGTTGTTTGGGGTGGTTTTAACTATGCATTCACAATTTTAGCGATTATTGCATTAATGGCTTTAACCTTATTTTACTTTACCGTTCCTGAGACCCAACCACATAACGTTGAACCATTTTCCAAGAACCCTAGGTATCCGCTTGAATGAAAGATTTATTGCATATGCCTTTGCCAATTATTCTATTGTGTATCGTCTTTATCACGGTGGCAGTACGCAAAATTGGTCCATGGAAATTACCCATTTGGTTGATTATGATTACGGCTGCAATCGTGGTGATAATTACACAACAAATTTCTCTAGTTCAAGCATATCAAGCAATTAGCTTTGATGTGTTATTTTACTTGTTTGGTGTGTTTGTCATCGGTCAAGCACTTGAAGCTAGTCATTATTTAGAACACTTAAGTTTTAAAGTTTTTAGCTATGCGCGTTCACTTAACGTGTTATTACTCTTAATAATTTTTATATTTGCCGGATTAGCAGCATTTTTAATGAATGATACCATTGCAATTATCGGTGTGCCAGTTATTTTATTACTTGCACGAAAGTACAATTTTGCAGCGCAACCGTTTTTATTGGCACTGGCATATAGTGTGACCTTAGGCAGTGTATTTACACCGATTGGTAATCCACAAAATTTGTTAATTGCAAGTCAAGGTATGCCAGATCCTTTCATTAATTTTTTCCGCTATTTAACTTTACCTACATTGATTAACTTGCTGATCTTATATTTATTTATTGTAGTTTTCTACAGGAAAAAATTAA
>JBCDIY010000075.1:0-6346 GCA_038748435.1 Pseudomonadota bacterium
AAAGATCAGCTTATTAGTAAAATCATGCAGCATGAAGCAACAGAATGATTCGATTACAATTTTTTAACTAATTGATAAATAATAATAAAAATACATTTAACTTCTAGTGCAATTCTTATGCAGTTCAAAATATTTGTACTAAACTTGAACTATACACATGATCATCCTCTCCGTTTGAATACCCGGTAAACCCCATTCCGGGTGCGAGAGACATTGGCCCTGACAGTCCCCTCTTAACTATTGTCAGGGTTTTTTTTGGCTAACATGTCCGTTCATAGTAATAAACATAAGTCCTATGAATATTCGCGGAAAAATCTAAAGCTATGATACGATATGGGCATGCCGAAACCCAAACAATACTTTTTCAAAAGCAAAATGACTTTGGTGCCATTCAACCGTTGGGACATGGCAGCAATCTTATTGATTTTCAGCCTATTAGTGGTGCTCGCCATTGCCACCAAACAAATGGTTATCCCCTATAAAATTGGCGAGATGATCCCCATCTCTCTTGATCCAAGCCATCTACCTATGTATGCCTTACGTTCAGTATTACGCATTGTCATTGCCCTAGCATTTTCATTTCTATTCACTTTTATCTTTGGTAGCTTGGCAGCAAAAAGTCGACATGCTGAACGGATTATCATTCCAGTTATCGACATTCTACAGTCAGTACCCGTACTTGGGTTTCAAGCGATTGCGATTATTCCATTTATTAATCTATTTCATGGCAGCTTACTAGGGCCAGAATGTGCTGCGATATTTGCAATTTTTACCGCTCAAGCGTGGAACATGATCTTAAGTTTTTACCAAAGTGTTAAAACCATTCCTAAAGATCTAGTTGAAGCTGCAGATATGCTGCATTTATCAGCATGGCAACGTTTTTGGCGTCTAGAAGTTCCATTTTCTATGCCTGGATTATTATGGAATACCATGATGTCTATGTCAGCTAGTTGGTTTTTCGTTGTCGCCTCTGAAGCAATTACTGCAGCTAACCAGAACATCGCTTTGCCTGGTATTGGTTCTTACATTGCTCTAGCAATTAAAAATGCCGACGGCCATGCCATTATTTATGCGATTTTGACGATGATCCTGGTGATTTTTATTTATGATCAATTGATTTTTCGCCCACTCACCAATTGGACAGAAAAATTTCGCCTAGATAGCAATGAAGAACCTGAGAATAAAAATTGGTTGTTGCGTTTTTCTCAACGTACTCAGCTGTTGCAATTTTTAGGGGTAGTTTTCGTTAATTTAAGCGATAAGTTTATAAATATTTTTCCGCGCCGGCGTGAATCTACTGCGCCGCGAAAAAGAACTAACTGGTTTAATCAAACTTTTGTTTTGGTTTGGTATGTATTAATTAGCTTATTGGTTATATTAGCAAGTTATTATTTAGTTCATTTCATCATACAAAATATCCCATTGCATGAGATCCGTAAAGTATTTTATTTAGGCTTTCTAACTTCACTACGCGTATTCGCTGTTGTCGTATTCTGTACCTTAGTATGGTTACCTTTAGGTGTTTGGATCGGCATGCGGCGTAATATTGCACGTATCGCCCAACCTATCATGCAATTTTTAGCTGCATTTCCAGCAAATTTATTGTTTCCTATCGTCGTTTATTACATCGTCAGCTATCAATTGAATGTTAACATCTGGGTGACACCACTGATGATTATAGGAACACAATGGTATGTGGCATTTAACATTATTGCCGGCACGCGGGCAATTCCTAAGGATTTACATTTAGTCAGTGCAAATTATAGTTTGCGTGGCTTATTGAGATGGCAGAAGTTTATTTTACCAGCAATTTTTCCTTATTATGTCACAGGAATTATTACTGCTGTGGGTGGCGCATGGAACATGAGTATTGTTGCAGAAGTCGTCAGCTGGGGCAATCAAACTTTGCAAGCGGCTGGCCTAGGCGCCTATATTACTCACTATACACGCACAGGTGATTTTCCGCGCATTGCTTTAGGAATTTCTGTGATGTGTATTTATGTGATTATTTTCAATCGGGTGATCTGGCGACCGTTATATTTACTTGCAGAAAAACGTTTTCGGTTTGATTAAGATTTAGGCCGTAACAACGCCGCGAAGGTGGGGCTCCAGAATCTAAGTAATGTAGCCGGTGTGAAACGAAGTGTAACACCGGATTTGAGCCGGCCCGGTGTTTCGCTGCGCTGCACACCGGCTACCAACTACAGATATCCCTATGCAAAAATTCTGCAATGACAGTCATTTTTTGATTTATGCAACCGCTGTTTTCGGTAAACTTTGAGGTAGCTTAAAAACACGTTCTAACGTTTTTTGTAACTTCTGCCATTGTTTATAAGTTTTTAATTTTTCAGCTTGACTAAAATCTTTATTAAATTTATCTAAACGCGTATAGCGATAAACGACTATATCTACCGGTTTATTTTTAAAGACATTATACATCGCTTCAACATTATATAATCTATCGTCGATAAAAATAATTGCTTTGAAGTGATGCTTGGTCTTATGTAATAAAGTTTCTAGCATAATGCCTTTATTCTGATCACTTGCATAAAATACACCGTTTTCATATCTTACTGGACGCGGCTTAGGTAAGCGCAATTGCTTCGCTTGTTGTTTAGTGACGCCATAAGCGGCGAGATTATTTTTTTCATAAGGCAAATAAGTGCCAGCAAAGCCTTTTTTCGGCGTTAAGGCGCTAGTTAAAAACTGTAAATTATTTTGTTTGAATTGTATTTGAGTAATATTACTTAACACTGGCGAACGTGCCGTCAAAACGATGACATGTATTCCAGTATCTTGGATTTTTTTGATAAGCAAATCTAGCCGTGGTTCTGTCAATTGCATTTTGCTGGTACGAAATAATAATCTTTGTGCAGCTAACAATTGTTGTGTATCACGACCGACTAAATAAGCATTATCTGGAGTAGCTTTTAATAACTGAAATTGCCAATCCAACCAAACCACGCTACCTAGATATTGCGGCATAGTGGTCAGAGTATTATCGTTATCTAAGACTAATAGTACTTGATCTTTGCCATAACGCTGGATTAACTGTAATACTTTTTGCACTACAGTTTCGAAATTATTCGTTGTTAAAATCGCATTGGCATAAGCGGGTTTAAGACCGATTAAAAATAGCAGTAATAATATACTAAAATACTTTTTTATATCCATATTTAACTAAAGTAATAATAAAAACCACCGGTAACTGCATCAAAAGCTGGCGTTCGACTGCGACTGCTGCTGCCAAAAATATGCGTATACTCGGCATTGATTGTAAATCCCTTGGTGAGAAAATATTCTGCACCAACTATGACGATACCATCGACATCATCTTTTGAACTAGAAACTGTAACGCCATTATTGCTGACACTCTCTTGATCAACAAATACCCCACCCCCTTTAACAAAAACTTGAAATCGATAGGTCACTAAGGGAATGTTAAGCCTACCAACTAAATTCACTGTATGTGTCATAGGACGTTTATTGACGCTAAAAGGCACTCCAGCAGTATTTGTTCCACTGGCCTGGATTTTTGCACCTTGAAAATATTCATATCCAACTTCGGCAGCGATATAACGTGAGAAACGATAGCCAATATACCCACCAACAGTCGCATTGCCTTTACTGATACTCGTACTGGCAAAATTTAATGGTTCCAAGCTAGAAACTTTGGTATCTGATTCTGCGTAACCACCTTGAACGCCGAGATATAAATTATTTTGTTTCTGTGGCATGCCTACTGGAACGAAAGGACCGTAATCTGAATCCATATCATCTGCTTGTGCTACTGCTAGACCAAAACAGAACATTGTGATGAGCAATAGAGAATTTATTATTAATTTCATTTTTACTACTTCCTAGATTTTTATCTATCTTATAATGCTTTGGGGTTACCTGCAATAAGACACGGACAAACTGAACATTTAAAAAAATAATTGTAGCGCGTATTTTAAAACGACGAAACAACAAAACTACCCTAGTGGCTCTGCTTCGCTCAACCACTGGCTACAGCAACTATCGTTTTAAAAATAGAAATATCAAGTTAGCATTGCTTCATAGAAATGTCAAAATAATTGTCTGTTAAAGCTAACAAAGAGAAAGTTTATGAATCTAATAACCATTGGGTTACAACTTGCTTTAATTCTTCTAAGCCAATGCGTTTCGTTGCCGAAAATAACTGCAAAGTGATTTTTTGCTGTTGCTGTAGTTTATTTTGTATTTGTTTTAATGTATTTAACCCTTGACTACGGCTTAATTTATCACTTTTAGTAAGCAAAATGTGCAAAGGGATTTTATAAAATTGGGTAAAATTGACCATTTGTTCATCATAGGGCGTGAGTGGATGACGGATATCCATTAATAATATCAAACCTGCTAAACTCTGACGCTTTTCTAAATAATTAGTCATACTTGCACGCCAATTTTCTTTAATGGCTTGGGGAACTTTAGCATAACCATAACCGGGCAAATCCACCAAGCGACAGTTCTCAGTCACAGTAAAGAAATTAAGCAATTGTGTTCGCCCTGGGGTCTTACTCACGCGCGCGAGGTTTTTTTGTTGCGTTAATAAATTTAACGCACTCGATTTACCAGCATTGGAGCGACCGATAAAAGCCACTTCTCGTCCATTATCTTCTGGACATTGTGATAATTTTGCTGCGCTGGTTAAAAAGCTAGTTATTTGAAAGTTGAGTGCTTGGGACATGTACGCTTTAATAAAAATTACAATTACAGTGATTTTCACATATATTTGGCTTTGCATCAAATAAAGAAGCTTTTCTTGGACTAGTTTAGCTGCCGCTCAAACCAACCTAAAGATTTTAAATTACCGAACATCGTTTTACATAAGTTCTAAAAATAACGTGGAGTCCTAAAATTTATCTAACCTTAGTGACTCCGAAACATATTTTTAATTATTGAAGTTGGATTTTTATAATCGTTCAGCCTACGCGTGTAATATCAATGGCAACACAACCAACGCCTCTTTTTACACCCGAGATATTTGTAACAGGAAACTTGTAAGATATACATTTGTGTCGACCATCTGGCAAATCGACAAACTCGGTGAAAGCAATAGGCTTGTCTTCTTTAAGTACGCGCATATCGTTGTCGCGATAGCTTTTTAAGTCTTCTGGTTTAGAAACCAAATCACTATCTGATTTGCCAACAATTTTATCTTTTGTGAGTTTAAACATTTTTTCAAAGCCATGATTTGCCATAACAAAACGGCCATTCTCATCTTTAATGAAAAGCACAACATCAGTGTTGTTCATAACATTTTTCATTAAATCCGTTTCAATACTCATGATAGAAACCTCCGTTGAATATTTTTTTCACAAATTAATTTGTGTTTTAACCAAATTGAGTTTAGATGATGCGGTAAAAAACGCCAAAGAAAAGTTTGTAAAAAAAATTTAGGCATAGAATCAGTTGCATATAACTTATTGAGTCATATGTTATCAATGAGTTAAATTGTTCCATAGATAACTCGGTGTTACACTTTGTTCCACACCGGCTACCTATATTACTTAACCAGGAATGGTTTATAGGAAATAACTCCTTTTTTTCGTAGATTCTCCTGGATCCCCGCCTACGCGAAATGACAGAGTTTACTTATTTTTTCGTGTAAGTTACGTTGCAAAGAAAAAAAATTATTTTCTTTGCTGTAACAACAACACAATAACCTACAGCACTGAACAATCTAGAAAGAAAACGTCATTTTTATCAGCGCAACGCTAACCTTAAGGAAAACAGCCATTTCTTTGGCCAACGTTGCGTTGGGGTTTTTCCTCCTTGTGTTGGAGTTTTTTCTCTTTGTTCAATAAAGGATTTCTATGAATATCACTAGGTACTCTGTTAAACCATGACATAGCAGATAGTGAATACTCTGTCCAAGAAGCTAAAAATCCGCCTCCCGACACGCCTCCACAAATAGAAAAAAACATGCCAACGCCAATACCAGGTGAGTATCCTTCATACAATGACATTGATATTACCGTAGCTCCTGCAGAAATACACAGCGCACTCAATGCAAGTGCCATCCCTTCACGTGGTGTTATCATAAGCTTCTTCCTTATTTTAAATACAAATCTACATTCCTTTACACCTATTAAGAAAATTATATAAAAACACTTTACTCTAATCGTTAGAACTCTAAAGCGAGTGGATCACCTTGTTGCACAATCCGAGCAAAACGCTGCTGCATATGCTCAGAAAATTCAGGGTGAGTAAAAATATAAAATTTATTTTCACGTATTCCAGCAAAAGTCATGCGGGCAACTTCTTCTGGTTCAATACCTTGGTGTACATTGCGCATAAATTTTAATAGCCACTGTTTGTCGGT
>JBCDIY010000076.1:0-6333 GCA_038748435.1 Pseudomonadota bacterium
TATGGGATAGATAAGGACTGGGAAAATACTAATATACCACTTGAAAAAATTCAACAACTAATCGAACCAAAGCCACAAGAAGGATCTGAGGCATTAGTTGAAAAAGTCCAAGAAGTCCAAGGAGTCCAACAAAAGCCGGATATAGGATCGATAGAAGAAGAATCAGAATCAGCAACATTATATTCTAAAGAAAAGAACCAAGAATACTTATTATTTGGCAATAAAGAAAAGCCAAAATTTGAAGAAGATGATAGCGAAATGAACTATTTTCAGATGGCAGGTAAACAATATGTCCAAAGTAGTGCTAGTAGTCCTTAAAATTAGACGTATTAGATAGCAAAATATCTTTTACATCATCTTAAGCACCTCAACCAGCAAAGTAGCCAGTGGTTGAGGGTAGCGGAACCACTGGGTGGATGATGTTAATATCTCAGTGTCGTAGCCGGTGTGCAGCGTTAGCGAAACACCGGGGGTGCAATCACATCGATGATAAAAGCTTATTATAAAGATATTGACAAATCTCCCCTAACCCCTCTTTTCCAAAAAAAGGGCGACGGATTTGTAGTATTCGTAGCCGTTGTGCAGTGAAATACAGGGATGTTATTAGAGTATGTGCATTGTTGCGAAAATAGAGTTTATATATTGCACTTTATGTTTAAGATAATTTTCTTTGGTGTAGGTACAATCATCTACGTCCCTCCCTTTTTTAAAGGCGTTTTTGCGTAAATAGCATCTGTCATTCCTGCGAAGGTGGTGTTGTTGCATAAATAGGACTTGTCATCCCCGCGAAGCCGGATCCAGGAGAATCTACGAGAAAAAATAAGTTATTTCATATAAACCATCCCTGGCGCCGACCTGGATTCCGGACATTTTTTGCCCTCCATGGCAAAAAATTCCGGAATGACAAGAACAAATTGGTTATTTTTTGATTTACGCAACAACGCCTTTTTTAAAAGGGAGGGCAGGAGGGATTTTTCAGTAAATTGACAAATCTCCCCACATCTCTATTTTGAAAAAAGACAAAGGCGAATTTTCTGAGGTTACATTACGTTGCACACCGGCTAAATTTTTTAGATGCCAAAACGCTAAATGTTAACAGACCAATGAGTAAAATAGCTGTCATATATAGGGCTAACCATCGTGCGGATGCTTGCGTGAAAAGATTCACGGGGCTAGCGATAGCAGCAGCCGCGATTAAGTTAACCGCACTTAAAAGTCCAGAGGCATAGCCGGCTTTGTCAGTAAAAATAGAAATGGCCTTAGCAGTGCCGATAGGAATTAATATGCCATTACCGATGCCGATAAATATACTTGGCAAAAATAATTCATAGGCATGTCTTGTGCCGTTTAATGTAAGCAAATAAATGCTCAAAGTGCCTAACAAAGCCCAAGCAAAACCAATATAGATCAACTTGGCATAGGGATAGCGTCGTTTAAGTTGCCGTGCCAGCCAACTACCAATGATAAATGCTAGTGATAGTGTAATGTAAAAAGTTCCAATCGCTTGGCTGGAGTAATTTAATCGGCTAAAGATAAATGGTGTTTCAGTGATATACGACAATTGCATAGCGAAAATTGTTGTCGTAACACAGACTGCAGATAGATAAGTTTTATTTATGACTAAGCTAAAGTAAGTTTTAGCGATTGTAATAGGATGCAATTTGATTTTTTTAAACTGCTTTTTATCGCTAGGTAAATAGAAAAAAATAAGTAAGGTTAGCAGCAAACCTAAAATACTTGAAGCAATAAATACTGAATGCCAATGGAAATAATGTGTTAAGTAACCACCTATCAATGGTGAAAAAGTTAAAGATAACGAGAGGATTGGTGAAACGAACAAATAGATATGTGTGACTTCATTAGGGTCAAAGTTACGCGTCAAGCTGGCTCTACCGATAATAGCGAGTATACCTGCAGAAAATGCTTGAAATAATCGGGCAATGATTAATTGATAAAGCGTAAATGCAGCAGCGCAATAAATGGAAGCGATAATAAAAACACTACCCATAATAATCGCGATCGTGCGGTAGTTAAACCGATCAATAATTGGTCCACCGATAAACTGCGCTGTCCCAACACCGAGAAAATACACGCTAATAGTCAGTTGCAGTTCACTAGTCGATACACCCAACCAACGTTGTAGTTGTGGCATGGCGGGTAAATAAATTTCGGCAGCAAAATATGCCAATATGATACTTAAAGTGATGAGTAGCAGGAAGGTTTTTTTATTTTTCATCTTTTACAAAAGTATCTAGTTCATAGTCGCGTACTTGAGATTCCCAGATGAATGTGTTTTTTTTCATGCGCATCTTTGCACAAATCACTTGGTTTTTTTGACTTTTAATTGTTTCTCTAATTCAGCGATATGTTTTTCTAATTTTTCCAATTTGCTGCGAGTTTTTTTCAACACGCCAACTTGTACATCAAATTCCTCTCGAGTGACTAGGTCGAGTTTAGCAAAAGTGGATTGTAAAACGGCTTTAAAGTTCTTTTCCATATCGGTTTTGATGTCTTTAAAGCTGCTAGGCATGGCGTCACTAAGCTTTTGGGCTAATTCGTCAAAAAATTTACTGTCTAACATGCGTATCTCCGAGGTTATTTATCTCTATTATACATGATTATGCGTGTATGATATGTTGCTGGTAAGCCTGATTGCGATGTAGGTTGGGTTGAGGAACAAAGCCCAAAAATGAATTGTTTGACACATTAATGTTGGGCTTCACTACGTTCAACCCAACCTACGAGTCATACAAGAATCAACCACAAAACTCAAGTGCTTCACGAATATGACTACAAGCTTTAACTGCCAGCTTATCTAATGCCGCATTGGCTTGATTGGCTTTAGGAATAATTGCTTGGGTAAAGCCATGTTTTTGGGCTTCGCGTAAGCGTTCTTGACCATTTGGAATCGGGCGTAATTCACCAGATAAGCCGATCTCCCCAAAGACGATCCAGTTTCTTGGAATAATCTTATTTTTCAAGCTTGAATAAACTGCAAGAATAATCGCTAAATCCAAAGCTGTTTCTTGAATGCGCATACCGCCGACGATATTGATAAAAACGTCTTGATCATAAGTGACGATGCCGGCATGGCGATGCAATACGGCAAGTAACATGCTTAAACGATTGCTATCGAAACCTAGAGTCACGCGCCTAGGATTAGCTAAATGGCTTTGATCAACCAAGGCTTGTAGTTCAACACACATCGGCCGTGTGCCTTCCCAGGTAACCATCACCACACTGCCGGGCATCGCTTGCGGCTGCTTAGATAAGAAGATGGCAGAAGGGTTAGTCACGGCTTTTAAGCCATCTTCTTGCATGGCAAAAATACCAATTTCGTTGACTGCACCGAAACGATTTTTTATCGCCCGCAATAAGCGAAACCGACTACCACTGTCGCCTTCAAAATATAAAACGGTATCTACCATGTGTTCTAAAATACGTGGTCCAGCCAAGTGGCCTTCTTTAGTCACATGACCGACGATGAAAACAGTTGTTTGCGTGCGTTTAGCAAATTGAACGAGTATTGCTGCTGATTCGCGTACTTGGCTTACCGAGCCGGCTGCGGAAGATAAATTTTCCGTGCAGATCGTTTGAATCGAATCGATAACAATAATTTGTGGTAATTCTTGTTTGGCAATTTCGAGGATATTTTCAATTTGTGTTTGCGCGAGTAATTTAATACGCTTATTTTCCAAACCCAATCGTTGTGCACGAATTTTGATTTGTGCCAACGATTCTTCGCCCGTGATGTATAGTACATCATGAATTTCGCTTAAATGACACAAGGTTTGCAGTAATAGTGTAGATTTACCGATACCTGGATCACCACCGATCAAAATGGCTGATCCCGGCACGACACCGCCACCCAAAACACGGTTGAGTTCAGTATTGCCAACATCAAAACGCACTACTTCAGCTAATTCAACTTCACTGATGGCAACTGCATTAGTAGATGCCTCCCCGGCAAAACTAGAATTTCTATTGTTGTCTAGGGTGATTTTTTCTTCGACAATACAATTCCACGCCTGGCACTCGCTACAGCGCCCTGACCATTTGGGAAAGTTTGCACCGCATTGGCTACATAGAAATTTTGTTTTTGGTTTGGCCATTTTTAAAAATACACACCGAGCTGTCCTGTAATAAGCGTATCATTTTTACGGTTAAAACCAAAGGGCAGTGATGGCATTGGAATGCCGCCAGGGCCAGTGACTAATCCAGTGGCTCTGTCGCTGGTGGGGTAATTAATGTCATGACGTATTTCAATACTCTCAATCGTGTTACGCCAATAAGAGTAGTTGAAAATAGCGACAAACCGATCTCTGGGTAATAGCAGTGATAATGCTTGATCGGTATAACCATAAGTTAAACCCATATTACCTGGTCGACCAAATAGACTAAAGTGACGGATTAATTCGACATGTAATGCTTTAGGTCTTGCACCACGACCATTAAAAGTTAAATCTTGGCGAGCAAATGCACGGAAAGTACCAACATATTCTGCTAATAAAGAATACTTGTATAAATCTAAAGTACCTTGTATATCATAAGCAGGGACAAGCTTGGATAATCTTTCTGAACCTAAGCCGCTTGGTGGATTGCCAGCAATATTGGCACCAAAGCCAAGGAATGGGATATCGTCTTGACCATTGTTTTGCATGCCTTGAGATTCAGCTATGTTTGAAGTCGCACTAAACGATAATTGGCCATCAACTTGCCCACGTTTGCCTTGGATACCGACATCAAACCCACCAGCACGACGACCATCGGTACGCACATTGCCACGGAAACCATAAACTGCAGCAAACAAGCCGTTACTATTCATCGGCCTGATGCCAATAGATAAAGCACGAGTTTGAATACGTCCAAGCGCTTCGGTGACGGGCTCACTTAAAATGTAGTTGGTATATTGTCCAAACGGTACATACATTTGACCAATACTTAAATACCAAGGTTGACGATTGAAGTCACCAACCGTAATAAAACCGCGATCTAAAAAGATACGTGAATTAGAGGTACGGATAGGCGATAATTGCGAATCGTCAAAATTAAATGCCATATAACCAAAAACATATTGATCGATTTGTGCAAAGGTATCGAATTCTGCCGAAGAGAGTGTCGCATCAGCACGAGTAGAGCGTCGTGATGCGCGACCATAAGTGCCTTGGCCCTCGACTTTACCGCTGATTTCTATCACTGGATGTTTGGGTACGGCATAACCGGCACGCTCTATGGAGCGATACATCGCGTCGGCTTGCCTTAATAAACGTACGTCTAAATTAACTTTTGGTGCATTTACGATGAGATCGGAACCATCGTAAGAAGAGTTCAAACCAATATAAGGTGAAGTAAATACCGGCGTCCCGCCTAAATAAATCCCAGATAATACGGTTTTACGTTGCGCTTGTTGAGCAGAAGGTAATTTAATTACATTTTTCGCACCCTGGCCTTGGACTGTGGTTCTAACCCCAGGACTCGGATAATTCGGGCGCGAACGTAGTATTGGCCGTGGTCTACTAGCTGCTTGCGGATAAGTCGTCGGCTTTCTGTAACGTGAGGGTTGACTGCGTCGATGTGATGATGGCGTTCGGCGTTGCTGTCTCGCTTGGCGCAATTGTACTTTCAAGGTGCGAACTTGACTTTGCAAACCACTCACTTCATTTTGCAAATGTTTAGTTTTTTGGTTGACGATCTTTTGGATCATCGCTTGTAATTGTTTGTTAGAAATATTATTCGCGAGAGTAATACGGGGAAGGATACACGTTGCTACGCTTACCGCTACAAACAGTGCCTTGAACTTCGGCATTCTCATTTTTATTGTCCTCATCTATAACTAAACTTTATCACATATATTTTTTTAACCGCATATTTCGCTATTTATATGATAATTCTATCGCAAATGCAAGCAATTTTTTTTAATTAAATAAAATTTTATGATGGACAGATTTTTAAAAGATTTTTTTTATTAAGAATTGCAAAAAAGCCAAATCAAAAATAAAAAAACTAACTTTTACGCCGCTTGCGTCGTGCTAATTGATTGAGAAACTCAACTACAATAGAAAAAGCGATAGCAAAGTAAATATATTCACGTGGAATATGTAAGCCGAAGCCATCACAAATAAGCATTACACCGATTAGTAGTAAAAAACTTAAGGCAAGCATTTTTATTGTCGGGTATTTTTCAATAAAATGATGAATACCTTCGCTGGCGAATATCATAATAAAAATCGCAATAATAATTGCCACAGCCATAACAAAAAAATGTCGAGTTAAGCCAATTGCCGTTAAGATGCTATCTAAAGAAAAAATAATGTCGAATATCATGATTTGCGA